>QMOV01000012.1 GCA_003650305.1 Bacteroidota bacterium
CGTTAAACATATAAAAGAAAGATAAATGCTCCCTTTTGAATTTCTCGCTCTTGCAATATCTGTAATAATGGGATTAGCAATTACCCGACTAGTTTCTGGGATTGGCTTATCAATAAGACAAATAAGATCAAAAAAACACTATTGGATCCATAGTCTTTGGATCTTCAATATTCTAGTGTTCCTAACTGGTCTATGGTGGGGGTTATTTAAATGGAGTACTAAGGAGGATTGGGCGTTTTCCAACTTTATATTCCTAATCATCTACTGTATAATAATTTACTTGTTAACAGACTTTCTGGTACCCCTAAAATCGAATTCAAACTTTGATCCTAAAAAATATTTTTTAGATAACAGAAAGTTTTTTTTCGGCATTCTTTTTCTAACAATAATTATGGATATAGTGGAAACTTACCTTTTAGAAATGGAAGGACTTAGAACTGTCCCTACTCTTTTTCCTTTTATTTTCATACCTCTTTCAATACTCGCACTTGGGGGATTTTTATCTAAAAACATAAAGATCAATTCAGCAATAGCAGTTTTATGGTCTATCCTTATATTAGCTTATTTATTCAATGGGCTTATTAGTTTGAAATAAGAAAATGCTGAAGATGAATCGAAATAAAATAATTCTAACAAAAAATAAATGAGTTATAAATCAAAAATGCTTCGCGATAATGCTTTAAAAGGAAAAACCATAGTTGTAACTGGAGGAGGAAGTGGTTTGGGTAAAGCCATGACCAAGTACTTTTTAGAGCTTGGTGCTAATGTAGCTATAACCTCAAGAAATTTAGAAAAACTACAAAATACAGCAAAAGAACTCGAAGAAGAAACCAGTGGAAATTGTTTGCCTATACAATGCGATGTACGACATTACAATCAGGTAGAAGCCATGCATAAAATTGTAATAGATAAGTTTGGAAAAGTAGATGTATTACTTAACAATGCAGCAGGAAATTTTATTTCTCCAACAGAGCGTTTGTCTGCCAATGCATTTGATACAGTTATTGATATTGTTTTAAAAGGCACAAAAAACTGCACTTTGGTATTTGGTAAATATTGGATTGACACAAAACAAACCAATACAAATGTTTTAAATATTGTTACCACATATGCGTGGACTGGTTCAGGATATGTGGTACCAAGCGCAACGGCAAAAGCAGGTGTTTTAGCCATGACAAGGAGTCTTGCTGTAGAATGGGCAAAATATGGTATGCGTTTTAATGCTATTGCTCCAGGACCTTTCCCAACAAAAGGCGCATGGGATAGATTGTTACCAGGGAATCTCAAAGATAAATTCGACATGACTAAAAAAGTGCCTTTGCAACGTGTTGGAGAGCATCAAGAATTGGCTAATTTGGCAGCGTATTTGGTTTCAGATTTTTCGGCTTATGTTAATGGTGAGGTTATTACCATTGATGGGGGCGAATGGCTTAAAGGTGCTGGAGAGTTTAATATGCTTGAAGATATTCCTCAAGAGATGTGGGATCAGCTCGAAATGATGATTAGAGCTAAAAAAAGTAAGTAATCTTTTTGCAATATTAAGCCTTATAACTTCCTTCTTTTGTTATAATTCTTAACGCTTTATTGTTAACAAGTTCCATTTTAAAAATCCACAATTAATTGTATTTTTACCGTGAAATGATCTTGGTTTTTATGTTGAGTCGAAAAGCGTGGCTTTTGTTTTCAGATGAAGGCTTTTTTGAGTTTCATAGCATAGCTACGAAGCGATAGAAAGACAATATCTGAAAGCTAAATGGCGTTTTGCAGACAATAATAATAAGCAATATTATTTCACTAATAAAACCAAATCATTTAATGGGTAAAATCATTGCTATTGCCAATCAAAAAGGTGGCGTTGGAAAAACCACAACATCAGTAAATCTTGCTGCTTCACTTGGAGTGCTCGAAAAAAAAGTGCTCTTAATAGATGCAGATCCGCAAGCCAATGCAAGTTCAGGACTTGGTGTTAATGTTGATGATATTAAAACGGGAACTTACCAATTATTAGAACACGCAAATTCGGCAGAAGAATGTATTATTAAAGCAGATTCTCCAAATGTAGATATTATACCTGCACATATAGATTTGGTTGCTATAGAAATTGAACTTGTAGATAAAGAGCAGAGAGAATATATGCTTAAACAAGCGATTACACATTTAAAATCGGCTTACGATTATATTTTAATAGATTGTGCGCCTTCTCTTGGTTTACTTACACTTAATGCGCTAACAGCAGCTGATGCTGTTGTGATTCCGATTCAATGTGAATATTTTGCTTTAGAAGGATTAGGCAAATTATTGAACA
Organism: Bacteroidota bacterium; assembly: GCA_003650305.1. GTDB lineage: Bacteria > Bacteroidota > Bacteroidia > Flavobacteriales > Flavobacteriaceae > PRS1. The sequence goes on from QMOV01000012.1 coordinate 2,306, forward strand.
CAATTAAAAGCGTTCAAAAAATTCATAACCCTGAACTCGATATTGAAGGCTTACTTCTTACTATGTACGATTCTCGATTACGATTATCTAATCAAGTGGTCGAAGAAGTGCAAAAACATTTTAGCGATATGGTTTTTAAAACCATTATACAACGTAATGTTCGTTTAGGTGAAGCTCCTAGTTTTGGTGAGAGTATAATAAACTACGATGTAAGTAGTAAAGGTGCAGCGAATTACTTAAGTTTGGCTAAAGAAATTATCAACAAAAACAGAGATTAATGGCGAAGGCAACCAAAAAGCAAGCTTTGGGTAGAGGTTTATCAGCACTTTTACAAGATCCTTCAAACGATATTAAATCGGTTCAAGATAAAAATGCCGATAAAGTTATTGGTAACATTATTGAACTAAGTATTAATGCTATTGAAGTAAACCCATTTCAACCTCGTACTAATTTTAACGAAGAATCCTTACGAGAATTGGCTTCGTCTATTAAAGAGCTTGGAATTATTCAACCTATAACAGTACGGAAAACTGGATTTAACAAATATCAATTAGTTTCTGGAGAACGTCGTTTTAAAGCTTCAAAAAATATTGGTTTAGAAACCATTCCCTCATACATTCGTATAGCCAACGATCAAGAATCGTTAGAAATGGCTTTGGTAGAAAATATTCAGCGTCAAGATTTAGATGCTATTGAAATTGCCTTGTCTTATCAACGTTTAATAGACGATATTAACCTCACACAAGAACAAATGAGTGCTCGTGTTGGTAAAAAACGATCTACAATTTCTAACTATTTGCGGTTGTTAAAACTCGATCCAATAATTCAAACAGGAATGCGTGATGGTTTTATTTCAATGGGACATGGTCGCGCTCTTATTAATATTGAAGATCCAAACAAACAATTAGAGATTTACGAAAAAATACTCTCTAACAAATTATCGGTTCGACAAACGGAACAACTTGTTAGAAATTTTAAAGACCACAAAGTTATTTCTACTCATAAAAATGAAGAAGTTCCGAAATACATTAAAAAAGGAATTAAAGAAATTTCTGAATACTTTGGACATAAAATCAACGTTAGAGTTTCGAAGAATGGCAATGGGAAAATTACGATTCCGTTTCATTCTGAAGAAGATTTTAACCGAATAAAAAAATTAGTGCAACGTGCAAAGTAAATTCCTTTTAATATTAGCAGTATTAATATTTCCTATAATAACCTTTGCTCAAGAAAATAAAGATGAAGGCGAATTGGGGGAAAATATTGTTGTAAGAGATTCTAAGTCAAGACAGCCAATAGATCCTTTGTCTCCTGCTAAAGCCTCATTTTATTCTGCTTTACTTCCTGGATTAGGACAAGCATATAATAAAAAATATTGGAAAATCCCATTAGTTTACGCTGCTTTGGGTACTGGAGTTTATTTTTATTTAGATAACAACAAAGAATACAAACGTTATCGCGATGCTTTTAAAAGACGATTGGCTGGTTTTACAGACGACGAATTTTATGGAACTGGTTCTACGCCACAAATTTCTAACGATGCACTTATTAGAGCGCAACGTACTTTAAGTCGAAACAGAGAAATTTCCTTTTTAGTAACTATAGGAATTTATGCTTTAAATATTATTGATGCTAATGTAGATGCTCATTTATTGCAATATAATGTAGATGAAAATTTGGCTATAATGCCTCACTTTAATTTCAACGAATTAGATGCTACCACAAATTTAGGATTAACTTTAAATTTTAATTTTTAAAATGAGAATAGCACTACTTGGCTACGGAAAAATGGGAAAAGTGATAGAGCAAGTTGCTTTGCAAAGAGGTCATACTATTGTTTTAAAAGTAGATGAGCATACGAAATCTTACGACATTTCTCTTGCAGATGTTGCGATTGATTTTAGTGTACCAAGTGCTGCTGTTGCTAATATTTCTAATTGTTTGCAACATGATATTCCTGTTATTTCTGGAACAACAGGTTGGTTAAAAGATTACAATTCTGTTGTTGATTTATGTCATGAAAAAAATGGTGCATTTATATATGCTTCAAATTTTAGTTTAGGTGTCAATATCTTTTTTGAACTGAATAAGAATTTAGCTAAAATGATGAAGAATTTATCTCAATATAATGTGAGTCTGGAAGAAACTCACCATACTCAAAAATTAGATGCTCCAAGTGGCACAGCAATTACTTTAGCTGAAGGTATTATAGAACAATCAAACTATAAAAACTGGAAATTAGATGCCAATGTTGATGCCAATGAAATTCCTATTGAAGCAAAACGAATAGATAATATTCCAGGAACACATAGTATTAATTACGAATCAAAAATAGATGCAATAAACATAACACATACAGCACACAACAGAGACGGATTTGCTTTGGGTGCTGTTATTGCTGCCGAATGGATTATAGGAAAAACAGGAGTTTTCACAATGAATGATGTGTTAAATATTGGTTAAGATGATTTCGATTTGTAACAACCAAAACCAAAATAACACTAACTAACAAATAATTACGATTATGACATTAATGCAATGGTTTATATTTTTCTTAATAATTCAATTTATACATGGATTAGGCACATGGAAATTATACATTAAAGCAGGACGACAAGCATGGGAAGCATTTATTCCGGTTTATAACGCTATTGTGTTAATGAAAATATTAAATCGTTCTGTTTGGTGGACGGTTTTACTATTCCTACCAATTATAAATCTCATTATGTTTCCTGTGGTTTGGGTAGAAACAGCACGAAGTTTTGGTAAAAACACGTTTACAGATACGTTTTTGGCAGTTATTACTTTAGGTTTCTATAACTACTATATAAATTATTTTTTAGTTGTTGAACATGTAAAAGATAGAAGCCTTCATCCTAAAAGTGGTGCTGGAGATTGGATAAATTCTATATTATTTGCCATTGTAGCAGCAACTCTTGTGCATACTTATTTTATTCAACCATATGTAATTCCGTCGTCATCTTTAGAAAAATCATTGTTGGTTGGAGAGTTTCTTTTCGTTAGTAAGTTTCATTATGGAGCACGTGTCCCAATGACAGCAATTGCAGCGCCAATGGTTCATGATACCATTCCGTTGCTTAATAAAAAATCGTATTTGTTTAAGGATTATAAAAATTCATCCTCATGGAAAAATAAATTACAGTTGCCATACATGAGGCTTCCAGGTTTTGAAAAAATTGAGCATAATGACATTGTTGTATTTAATAGTCCAGCAGACACTTTGTTTAATATGAACAACCCAAATGTTGATAGAAATTACTATAAACCGATTGACAAAAAAACCAATCTTGTTAAACGTTGTGTTGGTATTGCTGGAGATTCGTTAGAAGTTCGTAATGGTTATGTATATATAAACGGAAAACAAAATGTGTTGCCAGATCGTGCGCAATTACAGTTTTCATACTATGTGCAACCCAAAACCACTCAGTTTAATCCAAAACAAATGAAGGATATGTATGGCATTACTGATCCTTTTGGAATTATAAACCAACAAAACACCTATGAGTTTGTAGCTGTTAGTGATGAAGCCATATCAAAATTTAAGAATCATCCTAATGTTATAAGTGTTACTCCAATTAGAGAAGAAAAAGGCGTAAGAGATTCTGCTATTTTTCCGCATAATCCAAATTATAATTGGAATAATGATTTTTTTGGACCAATTTACATTCCTGAAGCTGGAAAAACCATAGATATAAATTTAGAAGTTTTGCCACTTTATAAACGTGTTATTACAGAATATGAAGGAAACACTTTAAGAGTAGATGATAATCAAATTTATATTAACGATGAATTAACAAACACTTACACTTTTAAACAAGATTACTATTGGATGATGGGAGATAATCGTCATAACTCTCTCGATGCAAGAGCTTGGGGATTTACACCTTATGATCATGTGGTAGGAAAACCAGTTTTTATATGGATGAGTTGGGATGGTAAAAATCCGCGTTGGGATCGTTTCTTTACAACTGTACACGGAAGTGGTAAACGTGTTTCTTATTTAATTCCGTTTTTAATTGTGTTATTGGGCTGGTTTGGATTTAGCAAATGGAGAAAACGCAGAAAAGTAAATGGTTAAGTTGTCATGTTGTATAGGTGTTTAGCTAAAAAAATATTTGGTAATTTAGAAAATCACAACTTTACACCTTACAACTAAACAAATGAACATTCTTCTCCATCCAACATACTTTCCTAATATTTCACACTTTGTTGGTATGGCAAATTCGGAAACTTTATTATTTGAAATTGAGGACAATTACCAAAAACAAACCTTTAGAAACAGAACCACTATTTATGCTGCAAACGGAGCATTGATTTTAAGTATTCCTGTTGTTTTTACTCAAATAAATCGTCAAAAATTTAAAGATGTAAAAATTGCAAATGAAACCGATTGGCAAACACAACATTGGAAATCCTTACAGAGTGCATATCGAACATCACCTTTTTTTGAATTTTACCAAGACGAGCTTCAACCTTTATTCACCAAAAAAGAAACCTATCTTTTAGATTTCAACTTTAAATGTATAGACCTTATTTTTGATTGCTTACAATTAGATTTAAAATTCACCAAAACAGAATTCTATCAAAAAATAATTGAAGACAAAACCGATTTAAGACATTTAGTAAATACAAGGCAAGAACAGATTAAGCAGTTTAGTAACTATGCACAAGTATTTAATATTAAGCATGGCTTTATAAGCAATTTAAGCATTTTAGACTTATTATTTAATGAAGGCACAAATGCCTTAAATTATCTCCAATCCCAAAAATTAATAGTGTAATGCTTCAACCTGTTTTACATTATGGCATCCATTTATTGCTTCCGCTTTTAGTTGCGCTTATATTCTTTAAACCCAAATGGAAGTACGCTTATTTTATTATGATATTGATGATGCTCATTGATTTAGACCATTTGTTGGCAACTCCAATTTTTGATGTAAATAGATGCAGTATCAACTTTCATCCTTTACATTCCTATATTGCAATTGCTATATATTTACTGCTTATTATTCCTAAAAAAACGAGGCTATTAGGTCTAGGGTTAATTATTCACATACTATCAGATACATTTGATTGCTTATTTATGTAAAACCCTTCCGTCCTTCGGACACCTTCCCTTGCCAAGGGAAGGAATTTTTCTTTTTTATTTAATAATTCTCCTCCTTTTTAAGGAGGAGTGGATTCTATTTCGAAGTCAAGAAATAGAAGACGAGGTGGTTATTGCTCAAAACTAACTTTAGTAAGAATTGGATAATGGTCAGATAGTTTTTCCTGGTAGTTTTTAAACCCATTTATTTTAAAGGATTCATCTACCAAAATAAAATCTATTCTTACCGGAAAATATTTAAAATCGAATGTACGACCAAATCCGTTTCCAGCCTCTTCAAAAGCATCTGTTAGATTGCCTTTAATTTTCCTGTAAACATAAGAATATGGTGTGTTATTAAAATCACCACATATTATCATTTTATAAGGCGATTTTTCTTTATGGTTTAAAAATAATTCAGCTTGTGATTGCTGCTTCTTAAAAGTATTAACGACACGTTTATATAAGCGTTCGGAATTTTCATTCTTTAAATTTTCAACATCAGTATTAATCCCAGACGATTGCAAATGCACATTATAAATGCGAATAGTATCAGTTCCTTTAACCACATCAGCATATATAGCATTGTTTTCAGTGTTTGGAAAATCTATTGAACCAGATTCAATTATAGGATATTTTGAGAATATTGCTTGTCCGTTTTTTACGTTTTGCCCAGAAAGTTCTTCGTATTTATATGTATAGAATGATAAATCTACATTTTTATTCGGATAATATTCCTGAAAACTAATGATGTCTGGTTGTTCTGTCTTTATAAGTGAAACAATTTGTGTTTCTATATCACTTTCAGGAATCCAATTATAGAGGTTGAATAACCTCACGTTATAATTCATAATTGACAAGTTGTTATCATCTTCAATATTTTTTGAAGAAGAAAACTTATATAATGAAAACACATGCGTATAACCAATAAGTAATACAAAAAGTGAAACTAAAAGTTGCTTTTTTACTTTAAGAAGCCAGTAGATTACAAATAATGTATTTAAGATTATAAGTAATGGAACTGCTAAACTTAAAACCGATAAAAACGCGAAGTGTTTTGGCTCGACATAAGGCAATAGGTAAGCAAGTAAAAGCATTGTTGCTATTAGCGAATTGAAGAAGAAAATAATTTTGTTTATAGCATTTAACTTCTTCATACAGATTATTTTTTTCCAGATCTAAATAAAAAGGCTTTCTCTTCTTTACTTAAACTCTCATAACCACTTTTACTAATTTTATCTAAGATAATATCTATTTGTTTCTGTTTATTAAACTCATCAAATTCTTGTTTAGTGTGTCCTGCAAAACCTTTCTTTTTGCTTTTATGAACCGTTTTTAAGTTAGATGGTTTTGCTTTTGAAAAGAAACTCGAAATGCTATCTATAAAACGCTCAAAACCTTTACCAATGTCTGTTCCTTTTTTTAATTGAACAGCATAAAAATAGCCTAATAAATCACCTCCAAGATGTGCTACATTACCTCCAGAATTAATACCAAACAGCCCAAGAATATCTAAAGCTACCAATACAAAACCAATATACATGAGTTTAATATTAATTGTAACTAAACGCATTTCTTTATTTGGCATATATGCACATAAAAAAATTAGCGCAGCTCTAACTCCTGCCGATGCGCCAACCAAAGGACCAGCATTTTTTAAAATACTATTTGGAAATAAAGTATAGACTAACATATAAGCTAGACCGCCAAACAAAATTCCTAAAAAATAAACATTAAGAGATAACTTTATATTAAAGAGATTACTAAATGATCGTCCTACAAAATATAAGATGAGCAGATTAATAAAAAGATGCCATAAATCGATGTGAGCAAAGCCGTAGGTAAGGATTGACCATGGTTTAAGAATAAAATCGAAAAAATCTTTAGGCAATGCCAACCAAATTAAACTGCTTTCTCTATCTATGCTTTGTATTTGAAACAGCAACCAACCAACAACATAAACTACTATATTTAGTGCAATAATTTTTTCGAATGCACTTAAACGCTTTAGTTTATCTTTTATATCGAAGTTAAGCGATGTCATTTAGTTCCAACGGTATTTATCAAACTGATCTTTTTTCCAAAAATACATGATTATAAATCCTGTTAAAGCACCACCAATATGCGCAATATATGCTGTATTGTTCGGACTAAAAATAGACACACCACTTACTGCCGAAAATAAATCTATTGCAATAATTGCAGGTATGAAATATTTTGCTTTTATCGGAATTGGCAAAAATATAAGCATCAATTTGCTATTAGGAAATAACATACCATAAGCTACAAGTATTCCCATTATAGCTCCAGAAGCTCCCACCATTGAAGAATTAAATACTCCAACAAAATTAGCTAATTGATCTTGTGACATTAAACTGTTCCAACGTGTGTCATATCTATTAAAACCAGAACTTAAAACATCCATAACTTGGGATTGTACAAAGCCAGCTTCGGTTAAAATATCCATTCCAGAATAAAACTTAAAATAATAATATCCTAGTTGTAACAATGCAGCTCCTAAACCTGCAGAAATATAAAAAAATATAAATTTCCTTTTTCCAAAAATCTGCTCTACTGCTGTACCAAACATCCAAAGTGCAAACATATTAAACAATATATGCTGAAAATTACCATGCATAAACATATGCGTAATAATTTGCCAAAGTTGGAATAGGTCATTCTTTGGAAAGTACAAAGCAAATAACCTATAAAATAATTGGTCATTCCCAATTGCCATTGTGCCAACAAACATAATCACGTTAATGATTAATAAGTGCTTAACTGTATCTGTAATTCCTCTCATACTTTTATTAACTTTTCTTTTTTACATAAATTTTTTATCCAAATCATCAACTGTCATCGTAACAAATGTTTGCTTATTAGTTGGAGAAATATTGGGTTCTTTACAAGCAAACAAACGATTTACTAAATGCTCTTGCTCTTCTATAGATAATCGTTGTCCTGTTTTAATTGCTAAACTTTTTGCTAAAGATTTTGCCAATAAATCGGTTGGACTAAAATTACTGTCTGGCACTTCGTTTTCTACATCATTTATTAATTGTTCTAAAACTAAAGACACATTTGCTTCACTTACACTAACAGGAACTCCAGTTAATTCTGCTTTACTATCTTCAAGTTTTGAAAATACAAATCCTGTTTGCTCTAATTGCACTTTAAGGCTTTGCAGTATAACAATTTCAGAATTTGAAAACTCCAAATTTAACGGAAACAATAACTGTTGACTCACACTTTCCTTAACCGTTATATATTGTAAAAACACTTCGTATAGTACACGTTGATGAGCACGATGTTGATTGATTACCAACATTCCAGATTTAATAGTATTTACAATATATTTATTATGTAACTGAAAGGTTTTTTGTGCTTTTTCTGTGCTTTCTTCGTCAAACATTTTTGAGGTTAATTCATCACTTTCAAATTGTACTTCTGTAAAGTCTTTTGAAGACACATTGCTTTTAGATTCTAAACCAACATATAAGCCTTCCCAATTAGCTACAGATTCTTTCTTTTGAGATGTAGATAATCCTCCTGAAACTTTTTCATCCCTAAACGGATTAAAATCACTATCTACTTCAACATTAGGATTTATGGCTTCCTTATTTTTAAACCCATAAGGTGTGTCCATATTGCCATCGCGATTAAAATCTAAAACTGGAGCAATATTAAACTGTCCAAGGCTATGTTTTACTGCCGAACGCAAAAGAGCATAAAGCGTATGCTCGTCATCAAATTTTATTTCGGTTTTTGTAGGATGAATATTAATATCGATAGTTTTTGGATTTACATCTAGATATAAAAAATAACTTGCATGTGTACCTTCTCTTAAAATCCCTTCGAAAGCTGAATTGATTGCATGATTTAAATACGCACTTTTTATAAAACGATTGTTTACAAAAAAGAATTGTTCGCCTCTTGTTTTTTTGGCAAATTCTGGCTTACCAACAAAACCAGAGATTTTTAAAACTTCGGTATTTTCTTCAACAGGAACCAGTTTTTCATTCGTTTTCCCTCCAAAAATATTAACGATACGTTGTCTGTGATTACTTACCAACAAATTAAACATATCACTTCCGTTATGGTACATCGAAAAATTAATATTAGGATGTGCTAATGCTATACGATGAAACTCATCTATAATATGTCTGGTTTCAACGGGATTAGATTTTAAAAAATTGCGTCTTGCAGGAATATTAAAAAATAAGTTTTTTACAGCAACCGAAGTGCCTTTGGGAGTTACAATCACTTCTTGAGATACGACTTCGCTGCCTTCAATTTTAATTTGAACGCCAATATCGTCTTGTTTTTGTTTGGTTTTTAATTCTACATGAGAAATCGCAGCAATACTTGCTAAAGCCTCACCACGAAAACCTTTAGTACGCAAATTGAATAAGTCTTCGGCATTACGGATTTTTGAAGTGGCATGACGTTCAAAACTTAATCTGGCATCGGTAACACTCATGCCATTGCCATTATCTATTACCTGGATCAATGTTTTACCAGCATTTTTAACAATAAGTTTTATGTTTGTGGCTCGAGCATCTATGGCATTTTCTAATAATTCTTTAACTACCGAAGCTGGTCTTTGTACGACTTCTCCAGCAGCAATTTGATTAGCCACATGATCTGGTAATAATTGTATGATATCTGTCATTTATTTTTTAGAAAAGAAAATGGATAAATCGAAATCTATAATAAATAGAAAAATTAAAAGTAGTACAGCAACAATGATTAATATTCTTTTATTAACTTCTTGATCTTGTGATTCTTTAAGTTCACCAAAAGCATTTTTAAACTTCGTTTTAAGACCAGTATTTCCTCCAACAGTTTTGCGATGCTCATCAAACTTATGTTTTATTTCAAAAGGGTTACTTTCTCCTTTATTATCGAAATAGCGAGGTGTGTAATTAAATCTCTTGTTTTTGCGTAATTTAAAAATGCCCATATTTCCTTTTCCTAAAAGTTACATGAATTTAAAATCCAATATATACATACCAATCAATAATAATACCAAGATAATTATTAGCCAACTTATAGAAAACCCTCTAGTTCCTCTCTTTCTATTAACATAACTAACTCTTTGCCATTTCGAAACAAATTTATCAGCTTTAGAATCATCCTCTAATGTTGTATTTGTTTCATCTCCTTTAGAGAATCTAGGCTTATAATTAAATTTCTTATTCTTGCGTTGTTTTAACAAAGTAAAATTATTGCTTTTAATCAAATGTACTCAAAATACAATAAACATACGTTTGGCAAAAGCCAAAAATTGTTAACAAACTCTAATAGAGAAATCACAAATTCCAAATTCCAAATACCAAGTCTTATGGCTTCAAATACTTTCTATTAAAGATAATCTATTGAATACTGCAAACTGAATACTGATTACTGATTTAGAACAGCCATTTTAATGGCAGCAATAGCTGCTTCTGTGCCTTTATTTCCGTGTTTACCACCAGAACGATCTTTGGCTTGTTGCAATGTATTATCGGTTAATACACAAAAAACAACAGGAGTATTATGTAATACATTTAGGTCTTTTATACCTTGCGAAACAGCTTCGCATACAAAATCGAAATGTTTTGTTTCTCCTTGTATCACACTGCCAATAGCAATAACAGCATCTACGTTTTGCTCTTGCATTTTTTTGCAAGCATAAATGAGTTCGAAACTTCCAGGAACGTTCCAACGAATAATACTTTCGGTACTTGTACCACAATCAATAAGTGTTTTATATGCGCCTTGAAACAATCCTTCAGTTATTGTATCATTCCATTCTGAAACAACAACCCCAAACCGAAAATCTTTCGCGTTTGGGATTGAAATTTTATCATAATTTGATGAGTTTTTGTTAGCAGTTGCCATGTGGTATTTTAGTTACTAGCTGCTTCTGCTTTACCTATAAATACATCTATATTAGTAGCTTCAGTAGCACTAGAAAATTCTTCTTTTATACGTGTAAAATATTGTAACGCTTTATCGTTTTGTCCTAATTGCATTGCAATATTCCCAGCTTTATACAAATACATTGGTGTAGTATAATCGTTAGTTTGCATTTGTGCTGCTTTAACATAATAATCTAAAGCATCTTCTGGTTGGTTTAATTGCACAAAAGCATCTCCTATTCCGCCTTTAGCAATAGGCCCTAATGTTTGATCTTCGCTAGAAAAATCACTCAAAAAAGTAATAGCATTTTGGTAATCCTGCATATTTAAGAAAGCCATTCCAGCATAATAATTTGCCAAGTTGGCAGCGTTTGTACCTTTGTACTCTTCAATAATATCTAGCATACCAAATTTTCCTTCTCCTCCATTAAGAGCTAATGTAAAAAGTGAATCTTTTTCAGATCCAGTAACTGCCAGATCAAAATACTGTTGCGCTTTAAACATATCGTTCATTGCATTGCTCTCTTTAGGCTCTTGAATTAATTTACTATATCCTAAATAACCCAATACAATTGCAGCAGCTAAACCAACAATAATAAAAATATACTTTTGGTTTTTTGCAACCCATTCTTCAGTTTTAGAAGCACCTTCATCTAAAGTTTTAAATACTCCAGCAGTTGCTGATTCTTGTTCTAATAATTCTGCTTTATCAGCTTTAGTTTTAGGTTTATAACCTCGTTTTTTATAAGTCGCCATATATTCAATATTTATGCGCCGCAAAAATAAAATTTTTATTGTTAAATAAAGGGTATTTATTTGTTATTTTTCAATAATTTGCAGGTTCTTTTGAAGAATTAAGAGCGTTTCATTCTTTTAATTGCACGTATTTTTTATGATTTTAAAAACTTTGTCCTTGCTAAACTATAAGAATTTTGATAGTCAGACGTTTAAGTTTGACGACAAAATAAACTGTCTTGTTGGAGCAAATGGCATAGGAAAAACAAACGTATTAGATGCTATTTATCATCTTTCTTTTGGCAAGAGTTATTTTAATCCAGTGTCCTCACAAAACATAAAACACGACGCAGATTTTTTTGTTGTGGAGGGTTTATATAGTAAGCAAAAACGAGATGAAAAAGTAATAGTGTCGTTAAAAAAGGGACAAAAGAAAACTTTGAAACGAAACGGCAAAACATATGAACGTTTTAGTGACCATATTGGGTTTTTACCATTGGTTATTATTTCACCTTCAGATCGCGATTTAATTACAGAAGGAAGTGATACACGACGTAAATTTATAGATGGTGTAATTTCGCAAAGCGATAAAGGATATTTAAATGATTTAATAAAGTATAATAAAGTAATTTCGCAACGCAATTCGTTACTTAAATATTTTGCGCTCAACTCAACTTTTAATGGCGATACTTTAGATATTTACAACCATCAACTTACTGAACTTGGTAATACTATTTTTGAAAAACGCAAAGTGTTTTTGCAAGAATTTATTCCTATTTTTAATGCGCGTTACAAGATCATAAGCAACAATAATGAAGCTGTTAATTTGGTCTATAAAAGCGACTTGTTTAAAGATAATCTCAATATACTTTTGGTTAACAACCTAAATAAAGATAAAGCATTACAATACACAAGTGTAGGCATACATAAAGACGATTTAAGTTTTGAGATTGAACAATATCCTATCAAAAAATTTGGAAGTCAAGGTCAGCAAAAATCCTATTTAATTGCGCTGAAGTTAGCACAATTCGATTTTATAAAATCCCAAAGTGGTGTAAATCCTATTTTGCTATTAGACGATATTTTTGATAAATTAGATGAACAACGTGTGAAACAAATCATTACTTTAGTAGATGATGAAAATTTTGGTCAATTATTTATAACAGATACACATCCAGAACGTACGGAACTAATTATAAAAAACGCACACCAATCCTATAAAATTTTTAATCTTGGCGAAAGTGTGATGCTTAAAAATAGAGTAGAAAATTAATCAAGAATTATGAGCAAACGTCATAATGAACATATGAGCTTAAGCGATGCACTTAAAGAATTTGTAGAAACAAATAAACTGCAAAGTGGTTTAGATAAAATTGAAGTTCACGACTCTTGGGTAAAATTAATGGGAAATGGAGTAAATTGTTACACGACTTCAGTAAAATTACAACGTGACACATTATATGTCCAACTAAATTCTTCTGCGCTTCGAGAAGAATTAAGCTATGGCAAAGAAAAAATTATTAAAATGCTTAATGAAGATTTAGGTAAGGAAGTAATTAAAAAATTAGTTTTAAGGTAAAATTTAGTAGCTTTATGTATTGTTAGAAAGCTTATTTATAACCAGTTTAGTATTTTACCAATATTACATTTACATTTCCCAAATATTTACTATTTTTCAGTTTTGAAATTTATACCTCCATGAAAAACATAAAATTTGGATTCTCATTACTTTTTTGTATTGCAATTTTTTATGCTCTAAACACAAAATTTGGGAGTTTACCTCCTTTAGGTAAATTTTTAAGTCCAACAGAAGGGTTTTGGCAAAATGAAGTTTCAGAATCTAACACCAATAACACCATTTCTATTAATGGTCTTTCTGCTTCAGTTAGTGTAAAATACGATGTGCATTTAATTCCTCATATTTTTGCTCAAAATGAATTAGACTTATATAAAGCACAAGGTTATATTACAGCAAAACACCGACTTTGGCAAATGGAATTTCAAACACATGCTTCAGCTGGACGCTTAAGCGAGATTTTTGGTGAAACTGCTTTGGATTACGATAGACAAGAACGAAGACGTGGCATGGGTTTTGGTGCAGATAATACCATAGAAAAAATGAAAGAAGACCCAGAAATGATATCGTATTTAGAAGCGTATCGCGATGGTGTAAATAACTTTATAAATCAATTGCAACCAAAAGATTATCCTGTAGAGTATAAATTATTAGATTATAAACCAGAACCTTGGACTACTAAAAAAACCGCTTTATTATTAATGTATATGACTAAAATGTTGGCTGGAGGAGATTCCGATTTAGAATATACAAATGCATTACGTAAATTTGGAAAAGAACGTTTTGATTTATTATTTCCTGATTTTTTCGACGTTAACGATCCTGTAATTCCTGCAGAAACAGACTGGACTACCATGAATGCCAAAATAACCGAAACGCCACAAAGCGAATTTCCACTCGATTCTATTACAACTGTTTTAAATAAACCACATCCAAATAATGGAAGTAACAATTGGGCAATTTCTGGAGCTAAATCGTATTCGGGAAATCCTATTTTAGCAAACGATCCTCATTTAGGATTAAAATTACCTTCCGTTTGGTACGTTATGCAACTTGCAACTCCAAACCATAACTCTTTTGGTGCAACACTTCCAGGTGCTTTGGGAATTATTTCTGGATTTAATACACATATATCTTGGGGAGAAACCAATGCAACTCGCGACGTTTTAGATTGGTATAAAATTGAGTTTAAAGATGAGTCGATGAAACAATACAAATATGATGGCTCATGGAAAAACACTTCAGTTCGTGTTGAAGAAATTAAAATTAGAAATAAAGAAACATTTATAGACTCAGTAACTTATACACATCATGGACCCATAACTTTCGATGCTACATTTAAAGGTAAAAGTGATAAAGAAGGCTATGCAATGAAATGGGCTGGACATATAGGTGGTAACAATCAGCGTACTTTTATAGATTTGAATAAGAGCAAAAATTATGACGATTATCTTAATGCATTAAAACATTATGTAGCTCCTGCGCAAAATTTTGTATTTGCTTCAATACAAGGCGATATTGCTATTTGGATTCAAGGACAGTTTCCTAATAAATGGAAAGGTCAAGGAAAATTTTTAATGGATGGAAGTAATCCTGAAAACGATTGGCAAAGTTATATTCCGAAAGGGCATAACGCTCATGTTAAAAATCCAAAACGTGGTTTTGTAAGTTCTGCCAATCAGCATCCAGTAGATGAGTCTTATCCTTATTATGTGTTTAATGATGGCTATGAAACATATAGAAACAGAGTAATAAATGATTTTTTTAGTTCTAAAGAAAAATTCAATATTCAGGATTTTAAAGATTTGCATAACAACAATTACAATTTAAAAGCTTCAGAATTGTTGCCTTATGTTTTTAAAAATATGGATACTTCAACTTTAACTACTCAAGAAAAAGAAATCTATAATCAAATTAAATCATGGGATTTTAATACTGATTTTAACCAAATAGCACCAAGCATTTGGGCGAGTTGGTGGTCAAATATCTACAATTTAACTTGGGATGAATTTGAAGTAGAAGAATTAGTATTAAAAAAACCGTTTACATATCAAACAATTTATATGCTAAAAAATAATCCTCAAGATGCATTTATGGATATTGTTGATACACCAGAAAAAGAAACTTCTAAAGATTTGTTTTTAATCGCTTTTAAAGAAACTGTTAAGGAGTTGCTTGCATGGCAAACCGAACATGGGGATTATTATTGGAAGAATTATAAAGCTACTTTTGTTGGACATTTATTGCAAGGCTTACCAGCGTTTTCTCGATTTAACATTCCAATTGGTGGCGATGCTAACACAGTAAATGCAGCCTCTAAAAATCATGGTCCTTCGTGGCGAATGATTGTAGAAATGACTTCGCCTCCAACAGCATTAGGTATTTATCCTGGAGGCCAATCTGGAAATCCTGGAAGCAAATATTATGATAATTTTATCGACCAATGGGCAGACGGCAAATACTTAGAACTCGATTTCATACAAGAACCTGAAGCAACAAAAGGTATTTTATTTACTCAAATTTTAACTCCTAACAATGAATAAGAAAAGCATAAATTTTTTACTTACATTATTTTTAGCTTACATACTCGCATTATTTTTACCTTGGTGGTCTGTAATGGTAGCAGCTTTAATAACTTCATTTTTAATTCCGTTAAAAAAGGCTACTGTATTTATTATTCCGTTTTTAGCTGTCTCATTATTATGGATAATACAATCATGGCTTCTCAGTAGTGCAAATGATTATACTTTAGCGAGAAAAATAGCAATATTATTTTCTCTAGGAGAGAATCCTGTATTACTTATAATAGTTACAGGTTTAGTTGGAGGACTTGCAACTGGAATCGCTGGCATATTTGGCAAGCAATGCAAACTAGTTTTAAAGTAGTTGATATTTTAGTTGATAAAAACACAAAAACAGCAAATTTATAATGTTTTTTGTTTTATATTTAGTATTATTAAAAACTCCCTACTATGAAATATAATTACTATTACTTATTTTTAATTGCCTTTTTAGGCTTTAATCAAATCAACGCTCAGTTTTGCCCACCAAATGGGTTTGCGGCTAATTCTGGTTCAACATTATTCTTTGTTTACGATTCTGGAACTTCTCTTTGCGGTAGCAGACCTGGTACAGTTACTGTTGCTGGTAGTACGTTTACACTTGTAAGTTGTTCAGACACTTTGTCAACTTATGAATTAAATTCTGGTGGTTCACCAGTTGCTGATCTCTCATTGTTTACTGCAGATTTTGGAGGTAGTGTTGGTAACTGTACTTATACAGATGGAACTTTACCAATTGATGAATTTGAATTTTTAAAGGCAACATTTAGAATATATCCTAACCCTTTGAAAAAAGATAATCAACTTACTGTGAAGTTTGGCTCAACAATTAAGGCTAAAATTTATTTGTATGATGTAACCGGAAAATTGACAATTACAGACGAAATTAATAATGTTAATAGAAAACAAATTAATACATCCGCATTAACTAATGGCGTGTATTTCCTTAAATTGGTTACTGACAATGTTACAATAACTAAAAAAGTTATAATTACGAAATAAGTTAATACAGATGTTCAATTGTTAAACTCCTTTTTTAAAGGAGTTTTTTTGTTCAAAAAACTCCTAATGCAAAGTAAGAATTGTATTTTTGCAAACTATTTAATATAGTATATAAATGATTTTACCAATAATTGCCTATGGCGATGCTGTGTTAAGAAAAAGGAGTATAGCCATTGATTCTGAATATATAAAATTAAAGGAACTTATTGAAAATATGCATGAAACAATGTATAATGCCTATGGCGTTGGTTTAGCAGCTCCGCAAATTGGTTTGCTAATTCGTTTGTTTATTATAGATACTTCACCTTTTGCTGAAGATGACACGCTTAAAGAAGAAGAAATAAATGCAGTTAAAGATTTTAGATGCACATTTATTAATGCTAAAATGGTTGAAGAAATTGGTGAAGAATGGATTTTTAATGAAGGGTGTTTAAGTATTCCTAATATAAGAGAAGATGTATCTAGAAAGCCAACAATAAAAATAGAATATCAAGATGAAGATTTTAATACTCACATTAAAGAATTTAATGGATTATTAGCACGTGTTATTCAGCATGAATATGATCATATTGAAGGCATCTTGTTTACAGATAAAATCTCAAGTTTAAAAAAACGTTTAATTAAAGGAAAACTTTCAAACATATCTAAAGGCAAGATTGATGTAGAGTATAAGATGCGTTTTCCAGATGCAAAAAAGAAAAGATAATAATTCGTTAAGAAATGTAAACCTATAATATTTGCCACTTTAAAAATTATAACAAAACAATGAGTTTAGAAAGCATTTTATCAATCTCTGAAAAACAGGGATTATTTAAATTAATCACCCAAACAAGAAACGGTTTTATAGCAGAATCTCTATTAGATGGAAAGCGCTTATCTGTAAATTTAAGAAACAATGTAAGTTCATTAAGTGAAATCGCAATTTATACACTAACCGAAGAAGTTCCATTGCAAAAGGTATTAAAAAAAATTAAGGAGAAAGAAAATGGTAAGAAATCAAGTGTAAGCCATAAGGATACAAAAGACAATTTAGAAGAATACTTTTTTTCGATATTACAGGATTATGATGAAGATAGAGTATATCCTAGCGATATAAAAAAGGTCATTAAATGGTACAACATACTTCAAGAAAATGATATGTTACATTTACTTGAGGAAGATTCTAACGAGGAAGAAGAGTAAAAAAAGAGCAATAACTGATTGCAAAACAAAAAAGGGGAAAATTCCCCTTTTTTGTTTGAAACTTTTTACAAAAGTATTTTTAAATCCCTCTAAAATATAATAGCTAAAAGTCTCTAATAATAATGTAATGTATAGCTAAATGTATACATTACATTATACATTATTAACACTATAAAAATATACTTTTAATCATTTAAAAATGAAGCTATTGAAAATATTTATTAACAATTTAGCATTGTTTTTTAAATATCTATCAAAATTCGTATTTCTAAAATCTAAAGTTAACTTTGCGTTGCTTAAAATTATTTCAAGTGTTAAGTAGTTATATAAAAGAGTTTAAATACAATCTAAAATTAGCAACTCCTGTTATGTTAGGTATGCTTGGTCATACTTTTGTGAGTTTGGTAGATAATATTATGGTTGGTCAGTTAGGTACTGCCGAATTAGCTGCAGTTTCATTAGGTAATAGTTTTATTTTTATAGCTATGTCACTTGGTATTGGATTTTCTACAGCGATTACACCTTTAATTGCTGAAGCAGACTCTGAAAATAATTTTAAAAAAGGAAAGTCTTCATTTAAGCATGGATTATTTTTATGTAGCGTTTTAAGTTTTGCTTTATTTGGGTTAATCCTGTTGGCAAAGCCCTTAATGTATCTTATGAAACAGCCTGAAGAGGTTGTAGTACTCGCCATTCCTTATTTAGATTTGGTTGCTTTTTCGTTAGTGCCTTTAATCATTTTTCAAGGATTTAAACAATTTAGCGACGGATTTTCGATGACCAGATACCCAATGTATGCTACTATTTTGGCTAATGTTGTAAATGTAATCTTAAACTATGTTTTGATTTTCGGAAAATTTGGATTCCCACAAATGGGAATTGTAGGAGCAGCAGTTGGTACATTAGTATCTCGTTTTATTATGCTCTTCTTTTTATGGTGGATGCTTACACAAAAAGAAAAATCAAGAGCTTATGTTACCAATATCAAAATATTTGTACTTGAAAACAGAATGATTAAAAAAATAATTAACCTTGGGTTACCAAGCGCAATGCAAATGTTTTTTGAAGTAGCAATTTTTACTGCAGCAATTTGGTTAAGTGGCACTTTAGGCAAAAACCATCAAGCTGCCAATCAAATTGCATTAAATTTATCTTCTATGACCTTCATGGTTGCTATTGGGTTAAGCGTGGCTGCAATGGTTAGAGTAGGAAACCAAAAAGGATTGCAAAACTTTAAAGAGTTACGTCGTATTGCATTTTCTATATTTTTATTAGGACTTAGTCTAGCTTTTGTTTTTGCGCTTTGCTTTTTAGCATTTCACAAACAATTGCCTAATATATATTTAAATTTAGATGATGTAAATAACTTTAAAGATAACTCCGAAGTAGTTAAAATAGCAGCAAAACTATTATTGGCAGCTGCAATTTTTCAGTTAAGTGATAGTATTCAAGTTATGGTTTTAGGAGCGTTACGTGGTTTACAAGATGTAAAAATACCAACACTAATTACTTTTGTGGCTTACTGGCTAATAGGTTTTCCGATAAGTTATTTTTTAGGAAAACAAGAAGCTTATGCTAGTTTTGGCATATGGTTAGGTTTATTAGTTGGACTTACTGCTGCAGCAATTATGTTGTATATTAGATTTAATTATTTAACAAAACGATTAATAAAAGAAAAATTGAATAATATTTAATTTATATGGAACTTCCAAAATTTATACTTGGCGATAATACCGATTTGCCTAACGCCATTTTTGTAATTCATACCAAATTTCCTAGGTTCATCATAAATCTAGAAAATGATGAAATTGAATGGCTTGAAGAATTCGACCAACACGATGAAAAAGAATTATTAAGTGAAACAGAAAACGTGATTAAAGAAGCTTCAGCATTTTACGATAGAGAAGTTTCTAGATACGATGAATAAATAATATGTTAGATCAACTCCTTCAATACGATAAAGAGCTATTCTTATTTTTTAATAATTTAGGAACATCTACTTGGGATAATTTTTGGTTGGTGGTGACTAACAAACTTACTTTTATCCCTTTGTATGCAATATTGCTTTATTTAATTTATAAACATTTAGGGCTAAAATCATTGTTGCTATTAGTTTTAGTTATTGCAGCTATGATAACATTTACAGATCAGGTCACAAATCTTTTTAAAGATGGTTTTGAGCGTTTAAGACCTTGTAGAGAAGATGGAGTAAAAGAGTTTATGCGTTTTATTGCACCTCGTTGCGGTAAATATGGGTTTTTCTCCGGACATTCCTCAAACTCAATGGCAGCAGCAGTTTTTGCAGGATTATTATTAAGACCCTATTATAAAAAACTAATATTCATTTTATTATTTTGGAGTGCAATAGTTGCATATAGCCGAATATATGTTGGTGTACATTATCCTTTAGATATTATTTGCGGAATGACATTTGGAGCGCTTTCTGGTTTTGGTTTTTATAAGCTTCTGAAATATTTAAGACAACGTTTTACTTCTTAGTTATCACATAATAATAACTTACTAACCTCTTTTTATAACCTTTTGAATCAGGTTCAGAACGATTTAAATCGTAAGTGCTGTGTTGTACGATGTTGTAATTTTCTTTTAGTAGTTTAGTTTCAGAAGCAGAAAAACCATTTACAAGTATTCCAAATTTATGATCTTCAGGGAACTTGTAAGTAGAATCGTTAATTTTTATTTGCGGAATTTTATCACCAAAATCCCAAATCATTTCTGGCGAAACAGCACCAAAACTATAGATTTTTATATTTTCTTTTTCAGCCTTAGTTTTTAATTTTGAAACACTGTTATAAGTATCACTTTTTAATGCTTTTGAAAGTGGTAAAACTAACACAAAAGCACTAATCATAAAGCCAATGGTTAAGTAAAAAGCTGTCTTAATATTTTTTCGTTTTAGTTGAATAATTATAGCAATACCAATACTTGAGAGTAATAAAGATGCACTACTAAATAATACCCAATTTACATTTGTGTTGTCTTTTAATAAAAAATATCCAACAAAAGAAAATACAATTCCAATAAGGGCAATTAACCCAAAATTAAAATACACAGGAAATGTTTCTCTTTTGTCTTTTATGTTTTTAAACTCTCTAATTAGGTACTCAATATAAAAACCAACGTTTATTGCTAATGGAATTAGTACAGGCATTAGATAACGAGATTTCTTTTCAGGAATAATTGATAGTAGAATAATTGCAAAAACTGTCCAATAGAAACTAAATTTATAAGCTTTTAAATTATTTACACGCGATTTTAAATATGGATATAATAAACTTATAAAAGCAGGAATAGTCCAAATTCCGCTTTGCGTAAAGAAACTCCAATAGTAATAAAAAGGTCTCACATTGTAACTTCCCCAATTTCCTGTTTCCTTGTTTGTAATTCTTAAAAAGGTTTCAGAATCTTCTAATCTTACATATAAAAACCACCAACCACCAATTAAAAGCATCAGTATAATTATTGAAAATACAGAAAATAGTTTCGCTCTAAAATGTTTGTATTTATAGGTAATTCCATACGAAATTAGAAAAGGCAGCAATAAAGCGTAAAACGAAACTGGGCCTTTGCACATTATAGAAAAACCTATAAAAAGTCCTGCTAATATTGTGTGTTGCCAATATTGTTTTTCTTTTTCGAAAAGCTGAAACAAATGAAAAATAGAAATAAGCATAAATGCATGCGTAAAAATATCCCAAGGCGCTTCAATTATAATGCCTATAACATAAAATGAAGTAATTGTTATTAAACCATTTATTAAGCTATGAGCTTTGTCATTTAATAATTTGTTGCTTAAAAAATAGGAGTAAATTCCTATAATGATTATCATGATAATTCCTGGAAAACGTAAAGCAAGTATGTTTTTAATTCCGAATAATAAACCCGAAAATGCAGTAAACCAAGTAGGTAATGGAGGTTTTTGGTAACGTGCTTCTCCATTCATAGTAGTTAATAGCCAATTATTATCAGTTAGCATTTCTCTTGCTGTAATAAAATTACGAGCTTCCATAATGGTAACATCTAACGCAGCTAAATTAAAATTTAACATGATTAGCACAACAACTATTATAGTTAGAATTGGATTATTTTCAATGGTTTTAATCATTCTGTTTATGTAGTATTATTAAATTTCTAATGTAGATGATAGAGCCTAATAAATGTCCGATAAATAAAACAGGATCTTTTCGGTTAATAGCATAAACTAAAATTAAAATAGAACCAACCAGACTTAAGAGCCAAAATCCTAAAGGCAAAGACGATTTTTTTTGGTATTCCGAAACTATCCACTGATACACAAAACGTAAAGTAAATACAACTTGCGATATTATACCTAACCAAAGTAACCACATTGGAATAGCTTCGTTTCTAAATAAAATGTCTCTATCAATTACATTATTATTAAAGTAATAAATGGCTATTAAAGTTGGAACACTATACAGCATAAGCCTTAAAGCCCAATGAAATTTTTGCCATTCATTTTGCAATTGTAAATTCCGTATATAAATAAAATATGTGAGTGATTGTCCTAACATAATAGCAAAATCATCTCGCAAATACCCATAAATAAAAAGTAAAAATGAGGCAATTAGGCTTAATACCCAGAATAAAGTTGGTGTAATAACTTTACGTTGTTTTTCCGAAGTAATCCATTGAATAATTAATCGCGAAGAAAATAAAATTTGAGCAATAAACCCAATAGAATATATCATCCAACTACTCATTAACTCTTTTTAGAAATTGTGTAGTTAATATACTTTCTTTTCATCCATAAATAAGCAAAGCAATCGCTTAAAGGTCCTAGCAAACGATTCCATAAACCAAACTTTGCTTGTCCAGCAATACGTGGAAAATGCTGTACTGGAATTTGAATAATCTTACCTTTCTGCAATAAAACCATTGCAGGTAAAAAACGATGTAAGCCTTTAAACATTGGGATACGCTTGGCGTAATTGGTTTTGATAACTTTTAAAGGGCAACCCGTATCATCCATTCCATCGTGTGTAAATGTTCGTCTTATACCATTTGCAATTTTAGAAGATATATTTTTTACAAAGGAATCTTTTCTCTTGTCTCTTACACCTGTTACCAAATCGTAATTATCAATGTGCTCTAGAAGTAAATTAAAATCTTCAGGAGCAGTTTGAAGGTCTGAATCTATATAACCTACAAATTCTGTTTCGATATGGTCAAAACCTGCTTTAATTGTAGCACTTAAACCAAGATTTTCTTTAAAACAAATAAAAGTAAACTCTGGATTCCTATTACAAATATCTTCTATTAACTCTTGGCTTTTATCTTTAGAACCATCATTAACTAACAAAAATTTAGTAGTTTTTGTTGCAATTTTAATATAATTAAGTAGTTCTTTTTCTACACGAAGTAAATTTTCTTCTTCATTATAAACAGGAACAATAATGGTGAATTTGTAATTCATCTATTATAGGTTAGTTGTTACAAAAATATTCTTTTTTAGATTAACTCAATGCATTCATATTTTAATTATAAAAAAGATGTTAAATTGCAACAGTAAATTATAGAAAATGAAAATATTAGTAACAGGAGTTGCAGGTTTTATAGGTTCGCATACAGCTGAACGCTTACAAGCTTTAGGACATGAGGTTGTAGGTATAGATAATTTTAATGAATATTACGATATAGAGCTAAAAAAATTAAATGCTAAAGCTATAGAGAGTAAAGGCGTAAAAATTTTAAAAGCAGATTTAAGGCAAGACAATTTAGCAAGTGTTTTACCAAGTGATATAAATTATATATTTCATTATGCTGCACAACCTGGGATTTCAACTACATCTACGTTTGAAGATTATTTTAGCAACAATATTATAGCTACAAAAAATTTAATCGACTATGCATTAAAACTGCCAAATTTAAAACTGTTTGTAAATATCGCAACCTCTTCAATTTATGGGTTAGAAGCAACGTATCCTGAAGATATTGCTCCTAAACCAGCCTCTCATTATGGTGTAACAAAACTGGCAGCAGAGCAGTTAGTACTTCAGAAAAGTAGAGAAAAGCAAATGGTATCCTGTTCATTGCGACTATATTCTGTTATTGGACCTCGAGAGCGTCCAGAAAAAATGTACACGAAACTTATTGCTTTAGGTTTAAAAAATGAAGCATTTCCTTTGTTTGAAGGTAGTGACAAGCATTTACGTAGCTTTACTTATGTTGGAGATATTGTAGATGGTGTAGTTAGTGTTATTAGCAAGGAAGACACTGTAAATGGTGAAATTATAAATTTAGGGACAGAAGTAGAGCATACTACACAAGATGGTATCAATGCTGTTGAAGAAGTTTTAGGTATTAAAATTAAAATTAACGTAATCCCTAAACGAGCAGGAGATCAATTACGCACAAAAGCTAATATTGATAAAGCAAGATTGTTATTAAATTACAATCCGCAAACAACATTATTAGAAAGTGTTAAACACCAAGTAAATTGGTATAAGGAGAATTTTTTATAGCTTCAAAATTTATATTTAAAACCAACTAAATAACTGTTGTATTCAGTTCGCCCAAACGAAAGCTCTAAATGTTCCTTTTGGTATGGTGTAGTAAATAAATAAGTACTCCCAACACCTACAAGTATTCCACCTAATACATCCCAGCCATCATGTCTTTGAGGGACGCCTTCAATTCTACTATAACCCACAAAACCAGCAAGTAAATAGGCTGGTACACCATATTTCCAACCATATCTTTGCTGAATAAAAGAGGCGCTCACAAATGCAGCTGAAGTATGACCGGAAGGAAAAGCTTTTCCATCTTTTGCACCTACAGGTCTGGGTTTATCAATAATATATTTTAAGGCATATGTTGCTGCAAAATTTACTCCAAATGATTTTGCAAACTGCCAGGTTCCTTCTTTATCTCCAACAACAACTGTAGTTAACACTGCCACTGAAGGAAGTACTATCTGTAAAATATCTCCTAAATCTCGAACAGTTTTCCCTGACCTGTTATCTCCAAAATCATTGGTTTGAGCCTGAGAAACTGTTGTAACAAAAAGACATAGAATAATTAACGTTTTAGAAATAGATTTTGAATTCATAATCTGATAAAATTTTGATAGTAATACTGCGCGAAAAATCAATTATTTTGAATTTAAAAAATGGAGCAAATAATCTGCTGCGGCAAATGGGGTTACTTTGTTTAATTCAATCAATTGTAATTGATGCTGTAGTTCTTTTTTTATTTCTGAACGCTTAAAAAAATCTGATTTTAATTGTTCTTCAATAGTCTGAAGCAGCCAAAATTTATTTTGTTCCTTACGCTTAAGCTCAAAATATTCATTTTGTTTGGTAAGCGATTGGTATTCTAAAATCATTTTCCAAACATTAGTAATGCCTTCATTTTGTAATGCACTACAAGTTGAAACTTTAGGTTGCCATTGCGACTCTTTTTCGGGATAAAAATGAAGTGCTTTATTAAATTCTTTTTGAGCAAGTTTTGCGCGTTTCATATTGTCACCATCAGCTTTATTAATAACAATAGCATCAGCCATTTCAATAATACCGCGTTTTATACCTTGTAATTCATCTCCTGCACCTGCAAGTTTCAACAATAAAAAGAAATCTACCATACTATGTACAGCAGTTTCACTTTGTCCGACACCAACAGTTTCTATAATAATAGTATCAAATCCTGCTGCTTCGCAAAGTATTATGGTTTCCCGTGTTTTTCTGGCAACTCCACCAAGAGAATCTCCTGATGCCGAAGGACGAATAAAAGCATTTTTGTCTTTTACTAAATCTTCCATTCGTGTTTTGTCGCCCAAAATACTGCCTTTTGTTATCGTACTACTTGGATCAATTGCTAGAACAGCAACTTTTTTGCCCAATCCAGTAAGATGCTTTCCAAAAGCTTCGATAAAAGTACTTTTACCAACTCCTGGAACACCAGTAATTCCTATTCTAATGGATTGATTAGCTTTAGGCAAACAGTCATTGATTATGGTATTAGCTTTTTCTAGGTGTTTAGGGTTTTTACTTTCTACTAAAGTAATTGCGCGACTTAAAGCAGTAATATCTCCTTTTAAAATTTTGGCTATAAGGTTTTGAGCACTAGGTTGTATTTCTCGCTTCCCTTTTAGTTTAGAAATAGTTTTGCTGTTGGTAATTTCTGGTTGAGAAACTCCTTCCTTTTCGTGTAATGCAGATTTATGTTTATTTGCTTTTGTCAATTCACTTATAGATTAAATTTCTCTCCCTTTGGAAGAAATGTCTCAAAGAGACAGAGTGGGCTTATTTTAGCGGAACAACAATTTTTGTTTTATCCCAAGCCATGGTTAAAGATAGGTTATCTGTCGAATTATCAAAAGCAATAGTAAATTGCTCTACAGTATTTTTAAGAGATTGAATTGGAATCTCAATATTTATAACATCAAATTCTGCTTCACGCATGGCTTCCATAGCATCATTAACTCCCCAAGCATATTGTTTAGAATTAATAATAACTTGCCAAGAATCTTTATTTGGGATTGTCCATAAGGTATATTTTCCAGCAGCTAAATAATCTATCCCTATTTTTAGGGCTTGGTTGGTTTCAAAAGTTGTAGCCTCATTAGCTCCTGTACGCCATACTTTATTATAGGCAACTAAACCTCCAAAAATAACACGATCTCTTTTTGATGGTCTATTGTAAAACACTTCGAGCTTTAAATCGTTAAGTTTAAATTCAACTGTATCTTTCGGACTCAATGGTTTTTTAAAAATATCTCCATAAGCATAAATAAAAATACCAGCAGCTACTATTACCAACAGAAAAATAATTCGTTTTAAAAATAGATTCATCGTATAAAATTTTACATTGTAAAGGTAATTATAAAGCTTTATTTTTTTTAAAGAAACGTTAATTTGTTTGTCTTTGTTTTATAAAAGAAAAAAAATAATTACCTTTTTTGCAACATCCACTTTTTAGTGTCGTCTTTAAGTTGAACCTAACTAAAACCAAAGTTGAATTCATTTACAATTGGCATTGTAGAAAAATGCAAACAAAACGATCGCAAAGCGCAATTACAGTTGTATAATCAGTATTGCGACGGAATGTTTGTTGTAGCAAAACGGTTTGTAAAGGACACTCTTGAAGCTGAAGATATCGTACAAGAATCCTTCATTAAGGCATTTGCAAAACTACATCAATATAAAGCTGAAGTTACTTTTGGTGCTTGGTTAAAACGTATCGTTATTAATAAAAGTATCGATTTACTTAAATCTAAAAAGCAACAATTGTTGGAATTAGATGAAGTGCACTTAAAAGTTGTCGATTCCAGTTATGAAGACGAATGGTTAGTTGATGATGCAATTACTTTAAACGAAGTAAAAGATGCAATTAGTAAGTTACCAGATAAGTACAAGTATGTTGTAATGATGTTTTTAGTTGAAGGTTACGACCATCAGGAAATAGCTCAAGTATTAAATATAACAGAAGTCGCATCACGTACTCAATTATCCAGAGGTAAAACAAAATTGAAAGAACTATTAACACTATCACACAATGGCACAAGATATTAGAAAGCTATTCGAAAACGATCCTAAGGTATTTAAAGATAAAATGCCTAAAGGACATGAAGCTAGATTTTTAAGGAAACTAGATGAAGAGTTTCCAGTAAAAACTCATAAGAGCCGTTTTACATTTTTAAATATTGCTGCAAGTATAGTGTTGTTAATCGGTTTTAGTTTTGGAGCGTATCAATTCTTTGGTACAGGAGAAGTAGAAACTCCTGTTCAAGAAACTGTATCTAGAAAATCTTTAGGAGATATTTCTCCACAGTTTAAGAAAGTTGAAGATTATTATTTGGCAAACATTAATTTAGAGTTATCTAAAATGAAAGTTACTCCAGAAAGTAAGGAGCTTTTTGATGGTTATTTGGTAAGACTAGACGAGTTAAATAAAGAATATACACGTTTAGAAGAAGAGCTAACACAATCAGGACCTAACGAGCGAACGATTAATGCTTTAATCGACAATCTTAAATTACGTTTAAATCTATTGTATCGCTTAAAGGAAAAATTAAACGAATTAAATCAATCCAATAACAAATTAGAAGCAGCACAAGCTTAGTCTTCTAAATTTTAAAAAATCAAAAAATGAAACAGTTTAAATTTATAACATTAGCATTAGTTTTTTTAATTGCATTTAATGTAAATGCACAACAAAAATTACAAAAAACTTCGCAATCTGTTAAGGCAAGTAAAGACGTTACCTTAAATTTAGATACTAGCCATACTAATATAGAAATTGATACTTGGAATAAAAACGAAGTAAAAGTAGAAGCTTATATCGAAAGTAAGGAGTTAACCAAAGAAGAACTTCAAGACGTTTTAGAACATTGGAAAGTGGAAGTAAAAGGATCTGGAGATAACATTTCCATTTCTACAAGTGGTGGAATAAGAGATTCCTGGAATTTTGATTTCAATTTCGAATTTGATGACGAAGCATTAAAAGCATTAGAAGAGTTACAATTTGTGATGGTAGAAATGCCAGAAATGCCAGAAATTCCAGAGATGCCAGAAATAAATTTTGAGATACCAGAAATGCCAGAGATGCCAGAGATGCCAGAACTACCTGAATTGCCTGAAGGTGTACACAACGTAAATTTCGATTTCGATACCTATAAAAAAGAGGGAGAAGCCTATCTTGAAAAATGGAGTCAGGAATATGAAGCAAAATACGGAAAAGAGTATAAGGATAAAATGAAGGCTTGGGCTAAAGAGTTTTCTAAAACCGATTTCGATAAATACTCTAAAGCTATGGAGGTTTGGGGAGAAAAGTTTGGAAAATCTTATGGCAAGGAAATGGAAAAATGGGGAGAAGAATACGGTAAAAAATTTGATGGAGAATGGGCAAAAAAGATGGAAATTTGGGGCGAAAAGTTTGGAGAAAAATTCGGAAAAGAATTTGAAGAAAGAATGGAAGCAAGAACAAAAGCACTAGAGAAGCGATTAGAAAAACATGAAGAAAGACAACTTACACGTGTAAAGGAGTTAGAGAAAAGAGCAGAAGCAAGAGAAAAACGTGGCGAATATCTAAAGCAAAGATTAGAGTCAGCAAAAAGTGGTAAAGTTATAAAGACCATAAAAATAAGAATGCCTAAAGACGCTAAACTTAAAGTTAATGTGCGTCATGGCGAACTTAAATTTGCATCTGTAATACATAACCTAAAAGCAGATTTATCACATTCAACCTTATTAGCAACACGTATTGATGGAAGCGAGACTTCCATCAATGCTTCTTATTCTCCTGTTATAGTGTCTAATTGGAATTTAGGTGAATTAAAATTAAATTATGTAGAGAATGCAGAATTAAAACTTGTAAATCATTTAGATTTAAGTTCAAATTCTTCAAATATTGTTATAGAAGAATTAATAGGTAACGCTATAATAAATGGAAGTTTTGGCGATTTAGAAATTAACAAAATTGCTAATTCTTTTAATAACCTAAATTTAGTTTTAGAAAATAGTGATGCGCTTGTTACGCTTCCTAAAACAGATTTTAATCTGCAAATTCAAGGAACGTATTCAACTTTTAAACGTCCAGATAAAACTGCCTCTTTAGAAAATTCAAGTAGTAATAAGACTATTGTTATTAATGCAAAATACAGTAATGTTACGATGCAATAAAATGTTATTCTGAATAAAATGAAGAATCTCTGTTAAAAAGATGCTTCACTCTGTTTTGCATGACAAACTATTCTTCTACCAAAACCCATTCGCCTTTTGTAATTAAAGGCACAGCTTGTTTATATTTTAGGGTTTTATTTTCTCCACTCATAACGTGTTTTATAGTAACACGATCGTTACGTCCAATTTTTGGTCGTTCTCTTACAATAGTTTCAACAACTTCTCGTTGACGTTGTGTATTACCAGCAGCTTTACTTTCGGCTGAGCGCTCATCCATATTTTGGATTTCTTCTTTACTAGTTTCTACATTTTCACGTCGTCTTGTCTGTGCTTGTTGTATTGTATTTGCTGTTTCCTGTGGTATTTCACCTTTAAATAAGAATGAGATTACTTCTTTATTAACTTGGTCAATCATTGCTTTAAACAATTCGAAAGATTCAAATTTATAAATTAATAACGGGTCCTTTTGTTCGTGTACTGCTAATTGAACCGATTGTTTTAGCTCATCCATTTTACGAAGATGTGTTTTCCAGGCATCATCTATAATGGCTAAAGAAATATTTTTTTCAAAATCAGTAATTAACTGCTTACCATTGGTTTTATAAGCTGTTTCAAGATCGGTAACAACTTGAAGACTCTTTACGCCATCTGTAAAAGGAACAACGATACGCTTAAATTTATCACGCTGTGTTTCGTAAACATTTTTTATTACAGGGAATGCTAAATCTGCACTCTGCTTCATTTTCTCCTTATAGTGATCAAAGGCAGCTTTATAAATATTTCCAGAAATTTCCTGAGTAGAAAGTTTACCAAATTCGTCTTCCTTTATTGGAGAACTCATCGAGAAATAACGTATCAATTCAAACTCAAAATTCTTATAATCATTAGCATCTTTATTGGTTTCAGAAATAATTTCGGAAGTATCATAAATCATATTTGCTAAATCTACTCTAAGACGCTCTCCAAATAAGGCATTGTAGCGTCTTCTGTAAACCACTTCACGCTGAGCGTTCATAACATCATCGTATTCTAATAATCGCTTACGAACACCAAAGTTGTTTTCTTCAACTTTCTTTTGTGCACGTTCTATAGATTTAGAAATCATAGAATGCTGAATTACTTCGCCTTCTTTTAATCCCATTCTATCCATCATTTTAGCAATACGTTCACTACCAAATAATCGCATTAGGTTATCTTCTAAAGAGACATAAAATTGTGAACCTCCTGGATCTCCTTGACGACCAGCACGACCACGTAATTGTCTGTCAACACGACGAGAATCATGACGCTCTGTACCAACAATAGCCAAACCACCAGCTTCTTTTACTTTGTCAGACAGTTTAATATCTGTACCACGACCAGCCATATTTGTCGCAATAGTTACTTGTCCTGATTCTCCAGCTTCAGCAACAATATCTGCTTCTCTTTTGTGAAGTTTTGCATTTAATACATTATGAGGTACTTTTCTAATAGAAAGCATTTTACCTAACAATTCACTAATTTCTACAGATGTTGTACCAATAAGTATAGGTCGACCAGCTTTAGAAAGTTCAGTAACTTCATCAATAACTGCGTTATATTTTTCACGTTTGGTTTTGTAAACTAAATCTTGTCTGTCATCTCTAACAATTGGTCTATTAGTAGGTATTTCTACAACATCTAATTTGTAAATTTCCCAAAATTCGCCTGCTTCTGTAACAGCAGTTCCTGTCATTCCAGAAAGTTTGCGGTACATTCTAAAATAATTTTGAAGTGTTACTGTTGCAAAGGTTTGTGTGGCAGCTTCAATTTTTACATTTTCTTTGGCTTCAATCGCTTGGTGGAGTCCATCGCTGTAACGACGACCATCCATAATACGACCAGTTTGCTCATCTACAATCATTACTTTGTTTTCCATTACAACATATTGAATGTCTTTTTCAAACAAAGCATAGGCTTTTAATAATTGACTTAAGGTATGGATACGTTCAGATTTAATTCCAAAGTCACGAAATAGTTCTTCTTTAAGTTTTGCTTCTTTTTCGATAGTTAAACCTTTAGCTTCTATCTTAGAAATTTCAAGACCGATTTCTGGCATAACAAAAAAATTCGGATCGTCTTTTCCAGAAAGGAATTCAATACCTTTATCAGAAAGTTCTATTTGATTATTTTTTTCTTCTATAACATAATAGAGTTCTGTATCTACTTTTGGCATTTCTCTATTATTGTCTTGCATATAGAAGTTTTCCGTTTTTTGAAGTAGTTGTTTTACACCTTCTTCACTTAAAAACTTAATCAACGCTTTATTTTTTGGAATTCCTCTATATACGCGAAGCAGTTGAAAGCCACCTTCTTTAGTATCGCCAGCAGCAATTAATTTTTTTGCTTCGGCTAAAACACCAATTAAATATTTTCGTTGTACACCTACAATGTCTTCAATTTTTGGTTTCAGTTCATTAAATTCGTGTTTATCTCCTTGAGGGACTGGACCAGAAATAATTAATGGTGTACGTGCGTCATCAACTAAAACAGAATCGACCTCATCTACAATGGTATAATGGTGAGGACGTTGCACTAAATCGTCTGGCGAATGTGCCATATTATCACGTAAATAATCGAAACCAAATTCGTTATTTGTACCATAAGTTATATCGGCATTATATGCTATTTTACGTTCAGCCGAATTGGGTTTATGGTAATCTATACAATCGACACTCAATCCATGAAATTCGAAAATAGGAGCCATCCATGCACTATCACGCTTTGCCAAATAATCGTTAACGGTTACAAGGTGTACACCTTTTCCTGTAAGCGCATTTAAATACATTGGCAATGTGGCAACAAGAGTTTTTCCTTCTCCTGTTTGCATTTCGGCAATCTTTCCTTCGTGCAAAGCAATACCACCAATAAGTTGTACATCGTAATGTACCATATCCCAAGTAATGGGTTTCCCAGCTGCGTCCCAAGAATTTGCCCAAATGGCTTTATCATTTTCTAAAGTAACATAAGATTTGCTTCCAGATAATTCTCTATCGTATGTTGTAGCTTCAACAGTTATTGAAGTATTATTTACAAAGCGCTTAGTGGTTTCTTTTACAACTGCAAAAGCTTCAGGAAGAATATCATTTAAAACATCTTCTGTAATTTTATAAGATTCGTCTTTTAGAGCATCAATTTCTTGATAAATATCTTCTTTTCTGTCAATATCTTCAGTAGTATCTGCTTCTTCATTTAGTTTTTCAGTTTTATCGTCTATTTCTTTACGAGCATCTACAATTTTAGATTTAAATTCTAAAGTTTTAGCACGTAATTCATCATGTGATAGACTCCCGATTTGTGTTTCGAAAGATTTAATTTTATTTACTAAAGGCATTGTAGCCTTTACGTCTTGTTTGGATTTATCTCCAACAAATACATTAATTACTGAATTTAAAAAACTCATTATATCGATTTATTTTTAGTCTTTAACTAATAATCAGTCAAAGATACTATTTGTTGTTTTGTAAACGAACTCATTTAAGGTTTTTATGATTGGCTACAAAATTACCATTTTGTCCCCATATTATGTCTTTTTATTACTCCATAGCGATACTATGTAGTTCAAAAAAGTTTTCATCTGTAAACAAAAGCTTAATTATTCGCTTCAATAAAAAAACTTAAATGATTTCATTGAAATAATTAGACACAAAAAAAGTCTCGAAAGAGACTTTTAATTTTATATTAATATTTTACTTTTTTAATATTCATCCTCGTTCCAAAGATAATCTTCATCTGTTGGATAATCTGGCCATATTTCATTAATCGAGTCATAAGAATCACCTTCATCTTCAATCGACTGTAAATTTTCTACAACTTCAAGTGGTGCTCCAGTTCTAATAGAGTAATCTATGAGTTCGTCTTTAGTAGCAGGCCAAGGGGCATCACATAAAAAGGATGCTAATTCTAGTGTCCAATACATTTTTAATACATTAATTTTTTGCAAAAGTAAATTTTTAACTGAAATAGCCAAGCAAAAAACCAATTATTTAATCATTAATTTTAAGAACGCCTGTTTTTACTTTAAACGTTTAATACAAAATTGCTTTTGCAGTGTTAGATAAGTACAATGAAATAGATTATTTTTCCTTTTTCGGAATCCATTTAATTTCATCAGCTTGTAAGTCTTTAGACAACTTTCGTGCCAACACAAAAAGGTAGTCGGATAAGCGGTTTAAATAGATAAGTGTATGAGATTGTAAAGGTTCTATATCGTTAAGAGCCGAAGCTAAACGCTCTGCTCTACGACAGACACAACGTGCTATATGACAGAATGACACGGTTTGATGCCCTCCAGGATACACAAAGTGTTTCATTGGTGGAAGTTGTGTATTCATTTCGTCCATTTCTTGTTCTAGAAGCTCTATATCTTCATTAGAAATTTTAGGAATAGTTAAGCGTTCTTTTCCGCTTTTCAATTTTGATTTTTTGGAATCTGTTGCTAAAATAGCACCAATTGTAAATAGGTTATCTTGAATATTGATTAGAATGCCTTTGGAATGTGAATCAATCTCTTGATCTCTAATTAAACCAATATGTGAGTTAAGCTCATCAACAGTACCATAACTTTCAATCCGAATATGGTGTTTTGGAACTCGTGTACCTCCAAAAAGTGCTGTAGTGCCTTTATCTCCTGTTTTGGTATAGATTTTCATATGCTACGCAAGTTAAAAGTAAAAAGGCAAAAGGCAAAAGAATTATAGACGAATAGTAAAATGTTCCTTGTTTTGCTCTTTTCTAAAGAATACAAATCCCCAAAAAAAAGTATCTATACTTACAGTTACTTTTGAATGTTGTATGATAGTTTTCCAAGCTTCTGTCATGTCTTTAGACCAATAAATATCATCAAAAATAAAGACAGAATCATTATGAGTAGTTTGTAATAGTGTTTCAAAATAATTTATTGTGGCTTCTTTTTGGTGATTTCCATCAAAGAAAATTAGATCGTAAGTATTGTGTTTTAGAGTTTCAATTATATTAGAAAAATTACCTGTTAAGACTTCAATATTTTTTAAATTGAATTGCTTGAAATTATTTTCAGAAAATTTAGAAATGTTTGGACAACCCTCAATAGTTGTGATTTTTGCTTTTGTATTTCCCAAACTCATGGCATAAGTTGCAATGCCAAGCGAAGTTCCTAACTCAAGGATAGCATTAAACTTAAAATAGTTTACTAATCGAAATAAAAGCTTTGCTCTACTATGCGTTGTACCTGCTTTTTTAGCTATTTGAGAAATAATCCGAATACTGCTTTTCATTATATGAGAACCTGCACCAAAATCGGTTACAGCAATAGTATTTTTATTATTTAATAATGATTTTTTATAGTTTTTTACTTGTGGATAAGAGGAATAATTGGTTTTATCATAAAGGCATTTGGTAACAAGATTGTACACAAAAGGAGAATGAATACCATGCTGATTAGTGGATTTAATAAAGAATTTAAAATATGATTTTATTTGGTACAGCATTGTTAACTTTCAAGTTTTTCGAGTAATTCTAACCAACGTTCTTCTTTAGTTTCTATATCATTTAGAATAAGTTGTAATTGTGAAGATAGCTCGTTTATTTCTTCTGAAGATAAAGTGTCATTGCTAAATTGCGCTTCTAATTGCTTTTTATCGTGTTCTAACGACTTCAATTTACTTTCAATAGCTTTAAGTTCTTTTTGCTCGTTAAAGGACAGTTTAATATTGTCATCTTTTTTCCACTGTTTTTTTTCTGTTTTTTCATCCGAAGTGTTACTAGTTTTAAGTATGCTATCCTCATAAGTTCTAAAGTCACTATAATTACCTGGAAAATCTTCAATAACACCTTTTTCACGAAATATAAATAAATGATCTACAATTTTATCCATAAAGTACCTGTCGTGAGAAACTACAATTAGGCAACCTGGAAAATCGAGAAGGAAATTCTCCAGCACATTTAAGGTCACGATATCTAAATCGTTAGTTGGTTCATCCAGAATTAAAAAATTAGGATTTTGTATTAACACAGTACATAAATACAAACGTTTGAGTTCTCCACCACTTAATTTTTCAACAAAATCGTATTGCTTTTTCCTGTCGAATAAAAAGCGTTCCAATAATTGTTGTGCACTAATTTGTCGTCCTTTTTTAAGTGGAATATAATCGCCAAATTCCCTTATAACTTCAATAACTTTTTGTTCAGGTTTTATAGAGATTCCATCTTGTGTATAATACCCAAATTTTACTGTGTCTCCTTTGATTATTTTTCCAGAATCAGGAATCACGCTTCCAGTAAGCAAGTTTAACAAGGTCGTTTTTCCAGAACCGTTTTTCCCAATCACGCCAATACGATCTCCTTTTTGAAACACATAATCGAATTTGTTTAGAATGATAGAGTCTCCAAATGATTTTGAAACATGATGAAGCTCAATAATTTTACTAC
>QMOV01000013.1 GCA_003650305.1 Bacteroidota bacterium
CCCTAGTTCTATATGATTTTTAGGAGTGTCAATAATAACTTTATCGTCAGTCATCACAATAAGTTTATCGCATAACTGAATGGCTAAATCTATTTCGTGAGACGAAAATAAAATAGTTTTATGAGTGTCTTTAGCCATTTTTTGAAGCAGTTTCAATATATATGCTTTATGATAGATATCGAGATGTGTCGTTGGTTCATCTAAAATTATAAGCGATGTGTCTTGAGCAAAAGCACGTGCAATCATTACTTTTTGTAATTGACCATCACTTAACTCGAAACATTTTTTATGTTTTAAATCTTCAATATTGGTTTGATTAATGGACTGATTTATCATCTCTATATCGAGTTCTGATAAATTCCCAACCCAATTAGTATAAGGTTGTCTGCCAAGAGCAACCAATTCAAAAACAGAAAGGTTTTTCGAGACCATTTGTTCTGTTAATACTAAACTTAAGGCTTTGGCTAATTCGTTTGTATGGTAGTCTGCTAAATCTTTCTCATTAATAAGAATTTTTCCACTTAATAATTCTTGTACTTTGGTAAGCGTTCGTAATAGCGTAGATTTTCCAATACCATTTGCACCAATTAATCCTATTAATTCACCTTGTTGCAGTTCAATATTAATATTTGAAGCTACAACAGTTTTAGCTTTTTTAGATGAATAACCTATTGATAGGTTTTCAGTTTTTAAGATGATATTTGGGTTACTAATATTCATTAAAAAATCATCTTTCTTTTTCTGACCAGTAACCAAATCACTATTGGTGCACCAATTAAAGAGGTAATTGCATTAATTGGTAAGGTGTAATCGCTTGTTGGTATTTGTGCAATACTATCGCAAATAAGCATAATAATTGCGCCAAAAATAAAAACTGCTGGTAACAGTATTTTATGATTAGAGGTGTTTAAAACTTGTCTTGTAATATGCGGAATTGCTAAACCTATAAATGCAATTGGTCCAGCAAATGCAGTAATTGTACCTGCCAATAAACTGGTCGCTATTATAATGATGAATCGACTTTGTTTAATATTTATACCAAGACTTTTAGCATAATTTTCACCTAAAAGTAAAGTATTTAACGATTTTAAAGATGCGATGCTAAACAGTATTCCGACGAAATAAATAATGAGAAATATTAAAAGTTCGCTCCAAGATAAATTACCAAGACTACCAAATCCCCAAAAAACGTATTGTTGTAATTGTTCGGCAGAACTAAAATAGGAAAGCACACTTACCACAGCAGCAGTAATACTGCCAAACATTAAACCAATAATTAAAATTGCCATCGTATCTCTAACTTTAACAGAGACCATCATAACAGCGAGAAGCACTAAAAAACTGCCTAAACTTGCTGCAATTACTAAACTCCATTTGGTTAGTAAGAGGGTAGCAAAAAAACCACCAAAGATAGAAGCTCCCATAATTACTAAAGCAACTCCTAAACTTGCTCCAGAACTTATACCAAGCACAAATGGTCCAGCCAATGGATTTCTAAATAAAGTTTGCATTAGCAATCCCGAAATTCCTAAACCAGAACCAACCAAAATAGCAGTGAACGCTTTTGGTAATCTGTAATTCTGAATAATATGTTGCCAAGCTTCATTGTCGATAGTGTTTCCAATTAAGCTGTTAAACACATCTTTTATAGGAATGGAAACTGAGCCCAAACTAATATTTGCAAAAAAGCAAACGATTAATAAGACTGATAAGACTAAAAAAGAAAGTCTGTATGTGTTTTTAAGATACAATTACTCTAATGGTTTAAAAAAGAAAGGTACATAGTTTTTTAATAATTCTGGATGACAAATTTTTATAATATCCTTAAGCACTAAATCTGGTCTAGCCATCCCAAGTTCGTAGTACAAAACACCACCAGTTTTTCCTGTTGTATTAGTAAATGAATAGATAGTTTTATTTTGAAAGGCTTTAAACTCTGTGTAATGCGAATTGGCTTTTTCAAGAGCTTCTAAACTTGTATAATATGAAGGACTTAACCAAATATCTGCATTTTTTGCTTTAGAAAAAACTGCTTCAAAACTTAAAGCTAAACTTCCTTTTCCAGTTGTATCGCTCCACAAATAATTTACATTGGCATCCTTTAAAAGTTGTGCTTCAGTACTTGAGCCATTAGGTAAATACCAAACGTCTTTATGCATTGCTCCACTTAAAATAGTTGGTTGGTTTTTTACTTTTGAAGCTAATTGTTTTGCTTTTATATAATCGTTTTCTATTTGATTAAAAATAGAATCAGCTTCTTTTTCTTTGTCGAATAATATTCCAAAAAACTTAATCCATTCTGCTTTTGCAAGGGGAGAGCTTTCTACCCAATCTCCATTATAAATTACTGGAATATTAGCTTTTTTAACGATTTCTAAAGTTTTGTTTGTACCATCAACACCAAAAGCAACTACTAAATCTGGATTTAACTCTAATAATATTTCAGTGTTTATGCCCTCGTTTTTACCAAGTTCTCTAACCAATCCATCATGAATACGCTGTCTTGTTTTTTCTGAAGACACATAATTGCTTCCAGGAAAACCAACCAATTTTTGCTCAACACCAAGTAATTCTAAAGCAGGAATATGTGTTGTTGAGGTTACAACAATAGATTTTAATGGAGTATAAAAAGCACCATCATAGTCATGTGTATCATAAAAAGCAATTGTTGAATCTAATAAAGCAAATTCATATAATCTTTCAGCATTAGGCCAAGGGTTTTTGATTTCTAAAATTTTATGCGTTTTATAATCACTAATCGTAAAGCCTTTAGCATATTTTAAAGGAATTGTTTTTCCTTCTATTGTTTCTGTTATGGCAGTTTTACTTTCATTCTTACAGGAAAGAACTGTAACTATTAATATAAAAAGATATTTTTTTTTCAAAAGTCTGATTTTAAATTCAAAAATAAGATTATTTACTTTTTCAAAAGAAACAAAAGGTAAATTGTTTATTTTTACAATGAAATTTGGTTTGACAATGTCAATTGAATAAATGTTCAAGAAGACAATGTTAATTAAAAGGGAATCTGGTGCAATGATTTACGATTGAAAATTTTAGATTTACGATTTTTTGAAATGTTAATTCTTAAATCGTAATTCGTATATCGTACATTTTTAATTCCAGAACTGTTCCCGCAACTGTAATCTTAGTCACATTTTTATTTGTGATGCTTATTGCAAAAACTTCAAAACCACTGCTTGTGCTAAATCAAGTTTAGGATGAGTGGGAAGGTGAGCAATAAGACGAGAGTCAGGAGACCTACCATTTTCAAAACTATAAATGTCAAACTTTCGGGACAGAAGTTGAATGCCAATTATCAACTGAATTCGCTGTAAAGAAAATTAGTAATTTTTTTGTTTAGACAAAAAAGAAAAATCAAGCATAGCATAGCTACGGTTTATTTTTATTTTGAAGTATAAATGTAAAAGAACAGTTTTATTGAGGTTAATTCAGTTTATAAATGACATAAGTATGTTATATCATACTACTCTCGAGTAATTCGTATCACAGTGAACAAACAAACATCTATTTTTGGTATGCTGTGTTTAGGTATATCAATAGTTAGTTTTGCACAACAACTCCCGATAACTATCGGGACCGATTCTTTAAAACTTCAGAAATTAGATGAAGTTGTTGTTTCAGATTCAAAATTTAAATTAAAAAGAGAACATTCAGGAAAAGTGATTACAAAAATCACACAACAAGATTTGCTGCAGTCTCAAGGAAAAACAATAGCACAAATTATTGATGAAACTGCTGGAATAGACATTAACGGCACAAATAGCAATGCTGCACAAAACTTAAGTTATTTTGTGCGTGGTGGACGTAATCGACAGGTTTTAATTCTTATTGATGGCATTGCTGTAACTGATGCTTCGCAAATTGCAAACGATTATGATTTACGTTTGTTAAACGCAGATCAGGTAGAATCTATCGAGGTTTTAAAAGGAGCTTCCAGTACATTGTATGGTTCTGGTGCGGCAACTGCTGTAATAAATATTAAACTAAAAGATGCTTCTGAAAAAGCAATTTCAGCTAATTTTAAAAGTAGTTTAGGTTCTAATCAATCTCAAAATAATGATAACTATACGATTGAAAACTTTATGAATAGCATTTCTGTAAACGGTACCTTAAAGAGGTTTGACTATCTCGCAAGTTTTGGACATCAATTTACTGATGGTTTATCTGCTGTTTCAAACGGAACTGAATCTGATGCATTTAATTCTATAAATGGAAATATAAAATTGGGTTATCAGTTTTCAGAAGTGTTTAAAATGGATGTCTATGGAAGTTTCGATAAGTTTAAAGCCGATTTTGATGATGGTTTTATGTTTACAGATGCCGATAACCGTTTAACAACAAATCAATATAGAATTGGGATTTCACCAAACTATATTTATATAAACGGAAGCATTACTATTAATGCAGCTTATAATTTAGTTGAAAGAGATATTGCTTCTGGTTTTCCTTCACAATTCAAATCCAAAGGTTTTGTTATGGATGCTTTTAACAAATATAATTTTAACGATAAATTTTACACCGTTTTAGGAGTAAATGTACAAGACAACGAGATGGAGAGTTTTTCAATTCCGTTTGGAAGTACAGATTTTGAGCAAAGCATTAATCCAGATACTGCCTCGTTTACCATAATTGATCCTTATGCTAATGTGGTTTATGTTTCAGATTTTGATTTAAATATTAATGCAGGAGTTCGTTTAAACAATCATAGCGAATACGGTTCGCATTTGGTATATAGTGTAAATCCTTCATTTAAAAAGAATGTAAATTTTGGTTATATAAAAGGTTTGGCGAGTTACAGTACAGCTTATATTACGCCTTCTTTGTTTCAGTTATTTGAACCTACGTATGGAAATGTCGAGTTACTGCCAGAAGAGAATACGACTTTTGAAATAGGAGCAGAGGTAAGTATTAAAGACAAAGCAAGGATTAATGCGGTTTACTTTAATAGAAAAGAAGATAATTTTATCGATTTTGTGGATTTAGGAAATTTTGTGTTTCAGTATAAAAATGTAGATGATTCTTTTATCGCAAGCGGAATAGAATTTACTGCAAATTATAAGTTTTCAAATAAATTAAAACTCAATTCAAATGCTACTTATACTAAGGTTGAAGACGATTTAAACCTTCGTATTCCAGAATTAATAGTAAATGCAAGATTAGATTATCAATTAAATAAAAGCACATTTATGAGCTTTTCTTACCAATTTAATGATGACAGGGAAGATGCTTTTTTTAATAGCTCAACCTTTGAAACAGAAACAGTAAACTTAAAAAGTTATAGCCTTTTAGATTTTTATATAAGCCATAAAATTTTAAAGGATAAAATGATGCTTTTTGCTAATATAACTAATCTCATAAATGAAGAGTATCAAGAATTATTTGGTTATTCTACCAGAGGAAGAAATGTAACTGTTGGGTTTAATTTGATTTTTTATTAGTTGAATTGTATTCGTTTAATAGCTTCTTTTAGAGGTTTGTTATCAATATACATTCCTCCCTTTTTAAGAGTTAAAAAAGCGTTGCTATCTCCAACAAGTTTAACACTTGGTAAAGCAGGATATGATATTCTTCCTGTACCTAGTATATCAGCTAAAGCTGCAGCTAATAATGGCTCATTTTCATTACCTAATACGCCATAATTAAATCGGTATTCTTCTAATACAATAGTTGGTGATAAACCTGTAGAAGGCACTACGTCATCATTTTTATTTACACCTATTGCAACAAGAGGTTGCATTGCATACAAATGGTTTGGATTGGCACCATCTCGACCAAAATCTGGTGAATCATAAACTGTAATTGAGGCTTGAGATTTACCAGTTGTGTTAGTCCCAATTTGTATTATACTACTCATATGAGCTTTTAAGCTGTTAATAACCATCTCACTAGCAGACGCTGATCTTTCTGTAGTTAAGACATACGCTTTATCAAGGTTTAAACTATTAATAGCACTACCATCATTTAAACTATTAGTAAAATTAAATGAAGTATTATGAGTTTGCAAATCATTATTATAAATAAGTTTCGCAAAAACTTGTCCATTAAACTGTCCTGTAATCATACTACCTAATAAAGTTGCAGTATTTACACTGCCACCAGGATTGTAACGTAAATCTAGTACCAAATGCTGTACATTATTAGAGAGGAAATTTCCAAAAGCATTATTTAATTGGTTATCAAAATTTGATGTAAAACCGTTATACATCAAATACCCAACGTTTTCTCCATCAACATCAATAATTTCTGTTCTAAAAACGGGATTTTCTGTATATGGAACTTTACTTATTGTTATACTTTCTGTTCCAGGATCTATAGTATCATCAGTAGTTTCAGAAGTTCCATTATCATTAAAAGCAGCAAGATTTAGTGTATAAGTGTCTTGATTTAATAGTGTTGAAAAATTACTTTCGGTTAGTGGACTACCATCAACTGCATAAAAAATATCACCACGCTGTAAATTATTATTATCAGCTTCACTATTTGGGAGTACTAACCTAATCACTCCAATAACTTCTGTAGAACTATTTGGAGCAAAAAACAAACTAAACTCCATACCATTGGTTTTAAAAACACCACTAAATAACTGTTCTAAAGCAATATAATCATCTGTAATCCAACTAAATCTATCAACGGTTTGTCTTTGGTAAATAACACTTTCAAATAAATCTTCAGGAGTGGAAAAACTGTTTAAATAATTAGCGTATTCTTGGTTAGAAGAAAATCTATTATCTGCTAAATCTGGAATATTATCCTTATAAAGATAAACAGCATTCATGCCTTTCCACACAAAATCATTAATCTCACTGGCTAGAATAACATTATCATCTCTATCGTCATTAAAACAACTTGTGGTAAGTCCTAGTAACATAATTACTAGAAACGCATTTAGGGTAAATCGCATAGCTTAATTTTTTCTTTTAAAACTCTAAAGTTAGTTACATTATTGTAAAATAAAAATTTTAATTTTCGCAAAGGCGCGAATCCTTTGTATGAAACTGAATTATTCATTATTTTATTCATGGTAAAATAATTTTTGCATCGTTGTAACAAAATCAAGAATGCATCGTCGTAATAACAAATAGCAGAAATAGCTATCAACTAACCAAAAAATGACACAGTCGGAGTTTTTATCGATAGTAATACCTTTTAAAGATAAGGTATTTCGTTTAGCAAAGCGGTTATTGGTGTCGAAGGAAGAAGCCGAAGATGCCACACAAGAAATATTGCTCAAACTGTGGAATAAAAAAGAGCAGATGCAAGATTATAAAAATGTAGAAGCTTTTTCGATGACAATGACAAAGAATTTTTGCCTTGATAAACTGAAATCTAAACACGCACAAAATTTAAAAATTGTGCATAATAATTACCAAGATAATAACGTATCGTTACAAAAACAAGTAGAAATAAACGACAGTTTAGACTGGGTTTCAAAAATAATGGAAGAGTTACCTGAGCAACAAAAAATAATTATGCAGCTTAGAGATATTGAACAATACGACTTTAATGAAATTTCAAAAATGTTGGACATGAACGAAACAGCCATTAGAGTAAGCCTATCAAGAGCAAGAAAAACATTAAGAGAAAAATTAACTAAAACCCATAGTTATGGTATTAGATAACATAGAAAAATTATTAGAAAAGTACGACAACGGAGAAACTACTTTACAAGAAGAGCAGCAGTTAAAAAACTATTTCGCACAAGAAACTGTAGAGCCTCACTTAGAAGTATATAAACCAATGTTTCAGTATTTTTTGAAAACACAGGAAGAACAGTTTACAAAAGACATTCCATTAAAACCTAGTAAAACATATACATTGTATAAATGGATTTCTGTCGCAGCAGTAGCAGTTCTAATGTTTGGGATTTACACACAAGTAAATAATCCTGTACAGCCAACAAACGAACAACTTTTGGCTTATAACCAAACAATGGATGCTTTAAATTTAGTATCCTCACAATTTAAAAAAGGGAATGAAAACATGAATGCTCTTGGGCTAATGTCTTCTTCCTTTAATAAAGGAGTAGAAGATATTGCTTACATCAATCAATTTTCGAATACCACAAATAAAATTTTTAAAAACGAATAATTAATAAACAATTAAAATTAAAATCATGAAAAAATTAGTATTAATAATCGCAATAGTTGCACTGCCTATAATGACTTTTGGACAAAGTATTTTCGATAAATTCGAAGATATGGATGGTGTTACCTCTGTAGTAGTAAACCAGAAAATGTTTAAAATGCTTGCTAGTATAGAAGTTAATTTAGACGACAAAGAAGATCAAGAATACTTCGATTTAATTAAAAAAATAACGAGCCTTAAGGTTTTAACAACTGGAGATTCAAAGATTTCGGCTGAAATGAAAGCTAAAGTAAATAGTTATTTAAAAAGCACTCAGTTAGAAGAATTAATGAGAATTAAAGATGGAGATCAAACCGTTAAATTCTATGTTAAAGAAGGAAAAGACGAGAACCACGTAGAAGAACTATTAATGTTTGTTACAGGTTTAAAAGAATTTACAAAAGGTAAAGATATTTCTATTAATGGAGAAAAACGCGAAATAGAAACAGTATTATTATCATTAACAGGAGATATCGATCTTAAGCAA
The DNA here is from genome assembly GCA_003650305.1 of Bacteroidota bacterium. Classification (GTDB taxonomy): domain Bacteria; phylum Bacteroidota; class Bacteroidia; order Flavobacteriales; family Flavobacteriaceae; genus PRS1. The sequence goes on from QMOV01000013.1 coordinate 8,636, forward strand.
ATTTCTAAACTTACAAGCAAAATGGATTTGCCAGGTGGTAAACATTTAGAGAAGGCTGGAGACAAGAATTAAGAAAATGAAATAATCATCATGAACACATCAATCAAAAGAATTGTAATGTCACTCTTTATAGTTGCGGTTTTAACAAGCTGCAACTATGGAGAGACCTTACAAGGGTATTACGTTGCCAATCAAGAACAACCAAATTTTATTTCTGTAGATATACCTACTAGTTTTGTTAATATAGATGAAACTACTTTAAGTGAAGCGCAAAAGGAGGCATACGAATCGATAGACAAACTAAATATGTTAGGTTATACATTAACCGATGATAATGTAGAAGAATATAAAGTAGAATTAACTAAAGTGCAAAATATTTTAAAAGATGAAAAATATCAAGACCTTTTTAGAGGCGGAAACTCTACTACTGGTAAGATTATTGTAAAATATATTGGCACTGATACTTCTATTGATGAGCTTATTATTTTTGGAAGCGTAAATGACAAAGGTTTTGCTATAGTAAGAGTATTAGGAGATAATATGGAACCAGCAAAACTAATGATGTTAGGCAACGTTATGAAAAATGCAAGTACCGATGAGAATAATGTTGCAGAATTTATGAACTTCTTTAATATGGTAAAATAAAATCTTTTAAAAGTTAATTTAGAAGTCCAATATAATTTGATTTAAAAAACTTGCTAATCCCGTCCCGATAATTATCGGGAGCTATCGGGAGGCAGTTTTTTTTTGTCTTTACTCTTCGATTTTACTACAAGGATTATATTTATAACTATTGCAAAAAAGCCAACAAACAAAATCGTTTTAACCAAAAAATGATTTAAAATATCAAGCAGTCCGCTTACAAAAAAGAATAGTGCAAAAATAGCAGTAGATAACAAAAATATTTTGTCATTCATTTTATATTCCTGTATAATTACGAGGTGAAATTGCTTTGAGTTCTGTTTTTATAGCATCACTAACTTTTAGAGTGTCAATAAAGTTAGATATGGAAGTTTGAGTAATAGCCTCATTAGTTCTTGTTAATCCTTTTAATGCTTCATAAGGATTTGGGTAACCTTCACGACGTAAAATAGTTTGAATTGCTTCTGCAACAACTACCCAATTGTTTTCTAAATCTTCAGCAATTTTTACTTCATTTAATAATAACTTATTCAATCCTTTTAAGGTTGATTTAAAACCAATTAAGGTATGTCCAAAAGGAACGCCAACATTACGCAATACTGTACTGTCGGTTAAATCGCGTTGCAAACGCGAAATAGGTAATTTGGCAGATAAGTGTTCAAAAATAGCATTGGCAAGACCAAGATTACCTTCGCTGTTTTCAAAATCTATCGGGTTTACTTTATGTGGCATTGCAGAACTGCCAACTTCACCATCTTTTATTTTCTGCTTAAAATAGTCCATAGACACATAAGTCCAAATATCTCTGTTTAAATCTATAATGATAGTATTGATGCGCTTTAGACCATCAAACAGCGCAGCCATATGATCGTAATGTTCAATTTGTGTCGTAGGAAAGGAGTGTTGCAAACCTAATTTTTCCTGAACAAATCGAGAACCAAAATCTTTCCAGTTTATATCTGGATATGCAACATGGTGTGCATTAAAATTACCAGTGGCACCTCCAAATTTTGCAGCACTTGGTATATCGTTTAGTAAGTTAAATTGCTCTTCAAGACGAACAGCAAAAACCTCAATTTCTTTACCAAGTCGAGTTGGAGAAGCTGGTTGCCCATGAGTTCTTGCTAACATTGGTATAGCTTTCCATTCTTCAGATAAACTTTTTAACTTTTCTAAAACAGTAGAATATTCAGGAATATAAACCTCGTTCATTGCTTCCTTTATGCTTAAAGGAATCGCTGTATTATTAATGTCTTGTGAAGTTAATCCAAAATGGATGAATTCTTTGTACTTAGTCAAGCTTAGCTTGTCAAACTTATCTTTTATAAAATACTCAACCGCTTTAACATCATGATTGGTAACACCTTCTATTTTCTTAACAGCTAAAGCATCTTCAGTAGAAAAACCCGTATAAATTGCTCTTAAATCATCAAAAAGGCTTATGTTAAAATCGGCAAGTTGAGGTAGAGGAATTTCACAAAGCGAAATAAAATATTCTATTTCAACTTGCACACGATATTTGATAAGAGCTTCTTCGGAAAAATATGGAGCTAATGCTTCCACTTTACTTCGGTAGCGACCATCAATTGGCGAAATAGCATTAAGTGATGATAATGACATAAGTTGTGTTTTTCAAGTTGCAAAGATAATTCTTTTGGTTGGAAGACCGAAGACGGAAGTCAGAAGTTTTTTAAACTGCAACAAGAACGGAATTAATTAAAAATTGCGATTTACGATTTTTAAATTACTGTTTACCGAGATTCTCAACCGAACACTAATATTTAATTATTTTATTTTTTTTAAAAGATGTCTTGCACGTGCTTTAAACCCTGCACTTTCAGAATGAAAACCTCTTTCCAAAATCGTTTTTAATTCAGGATGAACCCAATCGTAATCTTGACCTAATAGGTATAAACTATTCATAGAATATGCTTTAACAGCAACTTTTTGATCTGTAATCATCCAATCAAAACAGGCTTCGATAATACGTTCTTGGTAAATTGGTTTTAAAGCAATTTTTATGTTGTTGTTGTGTTTAGAATAATATGCTTTTACCAAATATTCACAAACCTTTGCCACAGGTCGAACAGCCGAATCTAAATGTACTTTATGAATATTCTTGGTAAAAATATCTAAATAGGATATTAATACTTCAAGATCTTTATTACAAGTAAATTCTAAAACCCAAGCTGCTCTACAAGAAACTTTATCATCCAACATAAATAAAATGGATAAAAGTTTTGGAAATAAACTTTTATCGTTTAAGACCATTTGGGCATATTTTAACCTATTTTCTCGCGAACTGTTAACATAGGTTAAATGTTTATATAATTCTTCTTTAGTCATAGATAATTTCTTAAATTTAGGATTCTAAAAATAACTAAAAATGAAGATTTTAAAAAAAATATTACTCTTATTATTGATTGTATTTATTATTGCACAATTTTTTAGTCCAGAAAAAAATGAAGACAATACAGCTTCAATAGTTCCTTTTTTTGAAAATACAAATCCACCAGAAGAAGTTAATCTCATTTTAAAGCAAAATTGTTTCGATTGCCATAGCAATTTTACACGTTATCCTTGGTATAGCAGTATTACTCCAGTAAATTATTGGATGGCAGGACATATAGATCATGCAAAGGAAGAATTGAATTTTTCAAATTGGAATGCTTATACCATTAAAAAGAAAGATCATAAGTTAGATGAGTTGATTGAAATGGTTGAAGAAAAGGAGATGCCTTTACCATCTTATACTTGGATGCATGGAGAAGCTAATCTTACAGACACACAAATAGAAAGTGTTATTACTTGGGCAAAACAAGTACGCTCTCAATATGTTTTAGAGCCAGAAACAGAGTAATTTAGAATGAAGCAAGAAGTATCTGCTAATAGTAACTCTCTCCCAATGGGAGAGATGTCCGAAGGACAGAGCGGGATTTTAATCATTGGTTTTGTATGGCCAGAACCAAAAAGTTCTGCAGCAGGAAGCAGAATGATGCAGTTAATTCACGCATTTCAATCACACCATTATAAAGTTACTTTCGCAAGTCCTTGTGCTAAAAGTGACAATGCTTTCGATTTGGTAAGCATTAGCGTTTCTCAAGTAAACATAGAATTAAACAATTCTAGTTTTGACGAGTTTATTAAAGCATTACAACCATCTATAGTGTTGTTCGATCGTTTTATGATGGAAGAGCAGTTTGGTTGGCGTGTGACAGAGCATTGTCCTAATGCATTACGAATTCTGGATACCGAAGATTTACATTGTTTACGCAAAGGCAGGCAACAAGCTTATAAAGATATTAAGGAGTTTGATGAAACTTATTTATTTAATGAAACAGCAAAACGAGAAATAGCAAGTATTTACAGATGCGATTTGAGTTTAATAATTTCGGAAGCTGAAATGGATATGCTTCAAAATCAATTTAAAGTAGATAAATCACTATTGTATTACTTGCCTTTTTTGTTAGATGAAGTTGATGAAGAAGCTATTAAAAACCTTCCGAAGTTTCAAGAACGACAACATTTTATATGTATTGGTAATTTTTTACATGAGCCTAATTACAATTCGGTGTTGTATTTAAAGAAAGTCATTTGGCCATTAATTCGTAAACAATTACCAATTCCGATAGCTATCGGAACAGAATTACACATTTATGGTGCTTATGCTTCTCAAAAGGTTAATCAATTACACAATGAAAAAGAAGGTTTTCTCATAAAAGGATTTACTGAAGATGTCAATCAAGTCATGCAACAAGCTAAAGTGTGTGTAGCACCTTTACAATTTGGAGCTGGATTAAAAGGTAAATTGATTGATGCCATGCAAAACGGAACACTTTGTATGACCACAACTATAGCAGCCGAAGGCATGTATGGAAATCTTCAACCTAATGGTTTTATAGAAGATAATCCTCAACTATTTGCAGATAAAGCAGTTGAATTATACACTAAAGAAAACCTTTGGGAAGAGAAACAGCAAAACGGTTTTGAAATTATTAGTACACGTTTTAATAAAAAACAATTTCAAAGTAAATTTATTGAAACACTAGAAGAAACGACTCAACAACTCCACAACCATCGACTCCACAACTTCACAGGACAAATGTTACAACATCATACTATGCAAAGCGCCAAATATATGTCGCTTTGGATAGCCGAGAAGAATAAGTGATTTTTTAAGGTTTCGTTATCGATTAAGATATGGTTCTGTTTTATACTCAATCAATTCCGATAACTATCGGAAGAGTACAGGATAAACTATATCGTCCGATACTGAAACAAGCTCAGCACAAGTAACGAAGATAGTAGTTTTTTCTTACAAAATCAATTATGTTAAATTTTAAAATTTTATCGATAATATAAATCTAAAAAGCATAAATTATTATTACTGATAATAAGTAACAAACGTATTTGAGCTAATAAGCCTATTTTCTTTAGAATAAACAGTAAATCTAAAAGTCCCTGTTTCATAAAAATTAAACTTAAAAAACTCGTAATTAAAATTGCTTCTAACATTGTAGAGTATTTTATCTTTGTATTTTACATATTTACCATTTTTAAGCTTATCAATATAAACTTGAAACTGATTGGTATTTATCGACGGATAATTTTCAACATATACCCAAATCATTCCACCTTTTGTTCGAGAAAAATTAAAAGATTTATATCTTTTTGATGTTCCAGGGCGTAAATTATTATTTTGTTTAGGAGAGATATTTGAAAAATAAACTTTAGCATTTTTATAACTTGTCTTTGTCTTTAAAATTAATCCTTTTCTCGAATTCACAATCGCATTAATTTCTTTCACTGTTTTTATAGGAAGTTTTTCACCGGAAGTTGTGTTAATTGAGAAAGATCTTTTGGGAGATATTAGCCCTTGGTTTACAAGTTTTTTTTGAAGTTTGATATTACTTGCCGACACAAAAAACATACCGTTTATGCCACCTACTAGTCCAATACTTGTTTGTGTTCCTGTTGCGGTAGCAATGCCAATGACTTCATTGTCTTCATTAAAAACAGGTCCTCCACTATTGCCACCATGTATTTCAGCATCTGTTTTAATATAGCCATAATCCTTGTTAAACACATAATCTAATCCGCTCATTATTCCGGTGCTTAACGTGCTCATATCTAAAAGCATAAGATCTTTGTTACCTTTAAATTGTTGAGGATAACCAAAAACACAAAGCTGTTCTCCTTGCTCAGTTTCATCAGAATTTCCAATTGGAAGCGCAGTAAATTTTGTTTTTATCGGGTTTCCTTCCATATCACTTACTACCTTTAAAATAGCACCATCAAAAGCGCCCATTCCTATAGCTATAACTTCTGCAATATAAAGCTTATAGTCGTTTTCATTTTTTCCATGATAAACTTGAATTATAGGTCTAGTATAGCCTGTTTTATAAGCCTTTAAAAAGTTTTTATCATCGATTAAATCTTTAGAATAAGTTTTGATATTACTTTTTGTTTTTCCAAAGCTATCTTTATAATCATAATCAACATATCCTTTAACACACATCTCTACAACATGCCTATTGGTAAAAATGAAACCGTCTTTTGTAACAAAAAAACCCGATCCTCTACCACGATAACCAGATCCTTCCTTTGCTTTTTCTAATTTGGGATCTACCAATAAAATCTTAACGACACCTTCTCCATATTTTGAAACGATTAGTTTAGTGTCTAACTGTGATTCTCCACATGATAATAAAGACTTAACTATTAAGACGAGAATTATTAATTGTGAACAAGATTGCCATTTTTTCATATCTATAATTATTAATGAAGAAATAAATGATATACTTATTCGAGGCAAACTGACTATAAATATAATATAATAATAATTAAAAAATTTGTGTATTTCAAAAATGTAAAGTATATTTGTCAAATAGGAAAGATAATTTTCCTTTATATAAAATATATTTGTCAATAAAAATTAATACAATGAATACAAAAAAAATTATGGATTGCGAGCGCAAACGTTTTTATAAAATAATCAATTTTAGACTACCACATAAATTTATGACTATAGGAATTGCTGTGGTAGCCCTATCAATAATCATGATGTTTGTACGTGCTTTTGTAATGGAAGGCGATACAGTATGGTTAAAAGTACTGTTACAAAAAAGCCTGTTAGTTGGCATGTTGTTAATGTCTATTTCAAAAGATAAAGAAGAAGACGAAATGACCATTACACTGCGATCGCAGTCGTATGCTATTGCCTTTGTTATAGGTGTTGTCTATGCTTTAGTTATGCCTTATGTTGAGTTTGGTGTTTCTAATGTCGTTAATTCTGGTGGAGAAGTTTTAAAGGATTTAGGAGACTTTCAGGTATTGGTGTTCATGCTTATGATTCAACTCATGTTTTATCACAATTTAAAACGGTATAGATAATGCAGAACACAATAAAAGTAGAACGCGCTATTTTGAATATTACACAAGACGATTTAGCGAAATTAATTGGTGTGTCGCGCCAAACCATAAACTCTATTGAAGCTAATAGATATGTGCCTTCTACGGTTTTGGCTTTAAAGCTATCAGAGTTATTTAATAAGCCTGTTAACGATTTTTTTAATCTGAGTGATGATGATTAAGTTACAAGTAATTTTATTGTTGATTGAGTTTATATGTTTCTTGTTGATAAGATTTTTCTAAACGTCTTCATTCCTTCAGTTGCTTTTTTTGCAATTACTGTAACTTGATTAGTGCTATCTATAGCTGGTTTTGGATCTATATAGTAGATTTTTATACTTTCAGAAACATAATGCATCAAACTCGCAGCAGGATATACTTGCATAGATGTACCAATAATAATTAAAATATCAGCAGTTTTACAAACTTGCATAGCTTTTTCAATCATTGGTACTGCTTCGCCAAACCATACAATATGAGGTCTTATTTGATGACCTTTAGAGCACAAGTCTCCAAAATTAATATCATGAGTCCAAAACATTATATCTAAATCATTATAAGTACTTCTTGCTTTTAATAATTCGCCATGTAAATGAATTATATTTTTACTTCCGGCACGTTCGTGCAAATCATCTACATTTTGTGTTACGATTGTAACTTTATAATTAGCTTCTAAAGCTACTAAATCAAAATGAGCTTGATTAGGATCAACTTTTAATAATTGCCTTCTGCGTTGGTTGTAAAAATCTAAAACCAGCTCTGGGTTTGAAGCAAAGCCTTGAGGAGAGGCAACTTCCATAACATCGTGACCTTCCCATAAACCATCGGCATCTCTAAAAGTTTTGATGCCACTTTCGGCACTCATGCCTGCTCCAGTCAATACAACAATATGCTTCATACCATAAAATTATAAATCTAAATTCAAGCCACAAGATATTTTTTGTATTTTTAAATGAATTAATGAATAAGTGAAATTAAAAAACTAATTATATAAGTGTATAGCATAAAACATTTATTTCATATTAATGCTTCAAAAGAAGAAGTCTTTAAAGCACTTACTACTATTGAAGGATTGACTCATTGGTGGACACTACAAACTTATGGCAATCCAGAAATTAATGGTGTTTTAGAATTTAGTTTTGCTAAACAACAGTTCATTAAAATGAAAGTAGAAGCACTAATTGAAAATAAAGCTGTACAATGGAAATGTATTGATGGAGCTGATGATTGGATTGATACTATTATATCTTTTGAGTTAGATACAAACGATACTAAAACCCGTTTGCGTTTTAAACACGACCATTGGCCAACAAATAGTGATTTTTTTGCACATTGTTCGTTTAGTTGGGCAAGATATTTAGAGAGTTTAAGACAACTGCTCGAAAAAGGGAAAGGACAACCTTTTAAACTTTAATAGCTAATAACTACAAGCGTTTTTTTCGACCTCTACTTAATACCTTATATTCTTCGTAGCATTCGCTAATGGCATCAAGTATTTGTAAGTCGTTTGCAGTATTAATAAAATCTTTAGAGTAATTGCACTCACTAACAATAAGATCTAAATCCAAACGATCTACTTGTAATAAAACCAGCAGCGTTTCACGATCAAATCGCGAGGCGAGAAGGTTTCTAATTTGGTCATCTTGTTTCATCTTTTTCAACTTTCGCATTTCATTAGGTACTTTTCCAAACATATTATGCAAAAAGTCGAAAGGATTAAAAATAGCTCCTAGTACTTTGGTTACAGCACCTGGTGATCTGTGTCCACCTTCTAATCCAGCATTTGGTAATCCAGATATACTGTAACGTACATTTTTTACTATGGGAACTTGTTTGATATCAATTTCAAGATAACCTGTTAATTTTAATTGAGTTATTACTATTTTTTCAAGTGCTAATGCCAATTCGGTCATTTCAATTGTAGTAGAAAGTCCAAATTTTATCCAATCGCTTGTAACTCTAACTTTTATGGATTTAAAACCTAAATATGAGAAATGAAGTGTGTCATTAACTTTGGCTCTTATTTTAAATTCTCCTTTGTTATTGGTTGCAGTACCTATAACTTGACTTAGGTTAACAATATTTACGTTTTCTAAAGGAGAGAAACTTCCTGCCCTTACTATTTTACCTTTTACAGAGCCTTGTTCTTGTGCTATACCAAAAGCAACCGTAAGAATGAAAGTGAAAAATAAGAGTAGTTTCTTCATAAAAAATAGTTATGCTATAAAAATACTAAACAAAACGAATAAAACTTATTTTGTGTATAATTTTGACTAAAAATTAACAAGATGAAGTATTATCGTCGGCTGCGTCTTGGTCTTGATGAACCAGAATTACCATATTTAGAATCGGAACCAAAACGTCTTGATCTTGATGAATTATCAGAACTTCTTCTTTGGTTTCTGTTTTCAGAACTACTTCTTGAATCAGTACGTCTTCCTCCGCTTCTTCTATCATCACGTCTTCCTCCACTTCTTCTATCATCATTACGTCTTTTTCCTCCACGACCTCTGTTTCTATTTCGTCCACGATCTTCTGAAACTTCAACATTAACAAAACGACCATTCTGTTTAAAGTCGGTAAAAAAGGCTAATACTTTCTCTTTTAGAGTGGTTTCAGTATTAAAAAATGAAAAGCTATCTTTTACATCTACTTTAAAAACATCGTCTTTGCCAAGTTGTAATGTATCGCGTAAAAAGTCTTTTAAACTCATCCAATCGTAACCATCTTTACGCCCAATGTTTATAAAGTAACGTGTTGAATTATCATTACCTCCTCCATCACGTTCACTACTGTGTTGCGCTTCGGCATTTAAGTCTTTCGATTTTTGATAATAGTTAAAGAAACGTGTAAACTCTACCGAAAAGAATTTTTTTATCAATTCTTCTTTAGTAGCAGTTTCAAACAACTCATTAATATTGTCTAAAAATTTATCTATTTCATGGTTAATCTCAGTATCGTGAATTTTATTTGCAAGCGACATGAGTTGTACTTCACAAATTTCGATACCTCCAGGAATTTCTTTTTTCTCGAATTGTTTTTTAATTAAACGCTCGATACTTTTAATTTTGCGCAATTCGCTTTTAGAAACAATAACCATCGATATGCCAGTTTTTCCTGCACGACCTGTACGACCACTTCTATGTGTATATACTTCTGGTTCGTCAGGTAATTGGTAATTAATAACGTGAGTAATATTATCCACATCAATACCACGAGCAGCAACATCTGTAGCAACAAGCATTTGTATTTGTTTGTTTCTAAAGGATTTCATTACTAAATCACGCTGATTTTGACTTAAATCGCCATGTAAAGCACCAGCATTGTAACCATCTTCAATCAATTTTTCTGCAACTTTTTGTGTATCTCTTTTTGTACGACAAAAAATGACTGAAAATATATCTGGATTTGCATCAGCCAAACGTTTTAATGCTAAATATCTATCTCTGGTGTTTACCAAATAATACTCATGAGAAACTTGATTAGTACTTTCGTTTCTATTACCTACAGTAATTTCGGTAGGATTATGCATAAACTTTTTAGCGATTGATGCTACTTCTCTTGGCATGGTTGCCGAAAACAACCAAGTGTTTTTATCTTCTGGAGTATGCGATAAGATATCAGTAATATCTTCATAGAATCCCATATTCAACATTTCGTCGGCTTCATCAAGAACAGCATATTCTATTTTGGAGATATCGACCAGTCTACGACTAATCATATCTTTCATACGTCCAGGAGTAGCCACAATTATTTGTGAGCCACGTTTTACTTGTTTAGCTTGGTCAGTAATACTTGCGCCACCATAAATAGCTGTTACGTTTAAGCCTTTGTGATATTTACCGTAGGTTTTTATATCGTTTGTTATTTGCAAACAGAGTTCGCGAGTAGGAGATAAAATAAGACCTTGTGTTGTACGACTTTCTACATTAATTTTTTGAATCATAGGAAATCCAAAAGCAGCAGTTTTGCCAGTTCCTGTTTGTGCCAATGCAACAAGATCGGTGTCTTGCTCTAATAAAATTGGGATTGCCTTTTCTTGTACTTCGCTTGGTGTTTCAAAACCCAAGTCGGTTATGGCTTGCAGCAAGTTGTCTTCAAGACCAAGTTGTTTAAATTTGTTCATTGTTATTTAAGTATTCAATTGCGTTATGTAAGTGTTACATAAAGAAGCGAATCGACATACTTAAATAGAAACTTCTTGTAACACGTCCTCACTCTGAGGAATTTGCAAACTCATTTTTGAGTTTCAAGGCGCAAATATAAGTTTTTTATTTTGAACTTTTTTCATAGCATGAATTATACGCATTGTTATGCCTAGTTATTATCTATGAATTTGAATTTTTTTAAAAACAATCCTATTTCGGTATCTACTTTAGCCTTTACTTTTTTATCTGGCTTTGGCCATCCATCATCAGGTTGACCTGTAGGTGTAAAAAGATGACCTACTCCATCATAAATATATAAATACGATTCATTTTTATATTTAAGCATATTGGTATGGAATAACTTGGATTGATAAGCTGGTGTAACAGAATCATCTTTTCCTACTAATATGATTGATGGAGGCATATTTTTTCGAAGATATTCAGCTGGTGAATAATCTTCAGATTTGCCTTTATTCATTATTAATTGTTCAAACCATTTATCATTTCCAAGCGATAAAGCAGGTGAAGATAAAATCAAAGCATTTGGAGCGCTACTAATATCATTTTCAGGACTTTTTGTTTGAAATACAGCTGTACTAGCAGCCAGATGTGCTCCTGCTGACCAACCATAGGCAACAATTCTATTTCTGTCTATTCTTAATTCACTTGAATTTTTTCTCATCCAAAGTATTACATTGCGAGCATCTTGCATAGCATCAATTGGTGTTACACTTTTTTGATTAGACAAACTGTATTGTACAGCTACAGTTACCATACCTTTTTTAGCATATTTTTTTGCAAGGCCAAAACCCCACGAAGGATCACCAATATCCCAGCCACCACCATGAAAAATAACCATAGCAGAATTGCTTTCTTTTAGTTCCCACTGATTTGGAAAAAAAATATAAGCTTTTAAATCAAAAGCTTTTGTCGAATCGTAAACATATTCTATTGGACCTTCAATCTTTTCGTTATTTTGAGCACTTAAACTTATATAAAAAAATAGCGTCAGTAATATTGACGATAATTTAATTAATCTTTTATTAAAATTGGGCATAATGGTTAAGGTATCGTTCCGTTTAAATGAATTATATTGTCTGATACTGAAACTAGTTCAGCACGAGTAAGCTAATGTAGTTTTTTAATATTTAAAAGTCAATACAAATATTTGGTTTAAGGTGTTTTGTTTTGGGATTTGTTATTTGGAATTAAGGGATTGTACAAGTAATCGTACTGCTTTCCCACGATGCCCAATCCTGTTTTTTTCTTCAAGAGATAACTCTGCAAAGGTTTTTGTATATCCTTTAGGTTGAAAAATTGGGTCGTAACCAAAACCTTTAGCTCCTTTTTTTGTTTTTGTAATTTCTCCTTTACAAATTCCAGTAAATGTGTGTAGTTCATTATGAATATGTAAAGCAATAATCGTTTTAAATTGTGCAGAGCGATTAGGTTTTTTTTCTAGTTCTTGCAAAAGTTTATCCATATTATCATCATCATTTCGTTGTTTACCAGCATAACGTGCCGAATACACTCCTGGAGCTCCATTTAAAACTTCTACTTCTAAACCTGTATCGTCAGCAAAACAATCGTAACCATAATGTTCTTTTACGAAATTGGCTTTTTGTATTGCATTGTCTTTTATTGTATTTTGCGTCTCTGGAATATCTTCAATACAACCAATATCTTTTAGGCCCAACAATTTAATATGTTGAGGCATTAAACTTTGTACTTCTTTAAGTTTGTTAAGATTATTAGTAGCGAAAACGAGTTGCATAAATTGATAATAAATATTGTAAAACCAAAAATAAGATTATATTTCTTTTATGATAAAAATCATCTGAAATAAATTAAAAGTCCGTTAACTTTATGGTATAATTAAAAAACAAATCACTATGACAATTAAGATTCAATATGTGCAAATGGCTACAAGTGAAGCTATGAGCGAATATGTAACTAAAAAACTAATACGATTAGGTAAAAAATTTGAATGGATAATTAAAGCAGATGTAAATTTTAAACATGAAAATTTTCCGAAAACCAAAGGAAAAATTTGTAACATAGAATTGAGTTTACCAGGACCACGAATATTTGCAACTTCTAACGAAAAAAACTATGAATTAGCAGTTAAAGAAACCATCAAAGACTTAACAGTTCAACTTAAAAAGCGTAAAGAAGTTTTTAAAACACATTGAGTTTTTAATCAGCATATTGTAATAAAAAAAGGAGCTTTTTATAAGCTCCTCTTTATTTTAATTTTCAATCAAGTTTATTCTCTGCCTAAAAACCATCCAATAACACCACCAGCAACTGCAAAGCGTACACCAAAAGTAATAGCAGTTAAAATAACACCACTAATATCAACTAAATCAGTTGTTGTAGCAAATAATTCTAGTGAAGTGCAACATCCAATAAATGCTCCTATAATAAGCCCTGCTTGAGCTCCTGTTGCAAAAGTTTTAATTTGTGCCCATCTACTAAATATTATAGTAACTAAAGCAGCATATAATACTTCCATTAAAATAATTGCAGATAAATTTAAACCTGTAAAAACAGTTTCAGCAGCTGTTCCATTTTGGCCATTAAAACCAAGAACTTCATAGATTAAGTAACCAAGCCCAAATAAGGCAACTGTTCCGCCAAGAACAGCAAGAATGTTATTTTTCATTTTAATTAGTTTAGTAAACTTCTGTTATAGAAGTTTTAGTTAGTTGGTTATAAATATAGCAAATTTTAACTTACTGATAATAAAGTGGATGTCTATAGCTATAAACTTCAACCCTTTAGAATGTAAGTTTGTCATTTATTAATCTAAAATCAAATGCTATTTTAACAGTAAAGATATTTTTGAATAGTATATTTGTTTTAACTATTAATTTTTAAATATGAAGACTTCATTCTATACTTTGTTCTTAACTATTTTACTAATGAGTTGCTCAAACAATACAGAAACAACTGCCATTAAATTGTCAGCAGATAATCCATTTAATGTTGCTTTAAATGTTCCAATTGATTATGCTAATGTTACTGGAGAAGCTATTGAAGAATATGTAGATGTTACTATTAAAAATGCAACACTAGAGATTGAAACTATTAAAAATCAAAAAGACCCGACATTTGAAAATACTTTTGTAGTACTTGACAAAATAAATAACGATTTGAGCAAAGCTTACAGTAATGCTCATATGTTTTTTTGGGTTTCACCAGATTCTACTGCAAGAGCAAATGGATTAGCTGGATATCAAAAAATCGCTCCTCTGTTTACTGATATTTATTCAGATAAAACACTCTTTAATCAGCTTGAAAAATTTGTCCAATCAGATGCTTACAAAGAATTAACTGGACATCGAAAAATTTTGGTTGATGATGCCATAGATGGTTTTAAGCTATCAGGAGTGAATTTAAGTGATGAAAATTTAAAAAAATTCAAAACACTTAATGAAGAAATAAATAAACTTACATCTCAATATTCAACCAATATGAATACTGCTAATCTTGTTTTGACACTAGATGAAAAAGCTTCTGAAGGGCTTCCAGAAAATTTTAAAGCTAAGTATAAAACGGATAGCAATACTTTTGAAATCCCAGTGATGCCAGCCACAAGAGGTCCAGTAATGAGCAATGCCAAAAGCGAAGAAACAAGAAAAGAGTTCACCACAAAATATTCTAATCGTGGAGCAGATAAAAATTTAGTCATCTTAGATTCTTTAATAAGTAAACGTTATCAAATAGGTAGGCTTATGGGTTTTGAGTCTTATGCTGCTTTCAATTTAAAACCTAAAATGGCAAAGAACTCAGAAACTGTATGGAATTTTATTAACGATCTTGTAGCTAAATCAAAAGATAAAGCAAAACAAGACCTTGAAATACTTAAATCCATTAGAAATAAGGAATTAAAGGCACAAAATGACAATCCAGTAAATCCTTGGGACATTAGTTATTATAATAATCAAATATTAAAAACTCAATTTAATGTAGATCATGAGAAGATTAGAGAGTATTTACCTATGAAAGAATGTTTGAGTGGTATGTTTGAGATTTATCAGGAATTATTAGGATTAGAATTTAGAAAAGTTGAAAACCCTTCTGTATGGCATGAAGAAATTGAAATGTATGAAGTATATGAAGGCGAAAAACTAAAAGGACATTTTTACTTGGATTTATTCCCAAGACCAAATAAAGAATCATGGTTTTATGGTGTTGGTTTAAAAAACGGAAGAATGACTTCTCAAGGTTACGAAGTTCCAGTATCAATGCTTTTAGGAAATTTTACAAGACCAACAGAATCCTTACCTTCTTTGTTGAGTCATAGAGAGTTAAACACTTTATTTCACGAGTTTGGACATATAATAGATGGTATGTCTTACGAAGGTGAATTTAGCTCACAAGCAGATTCTAAAAGGGATTTTGCCGAAGCTATGTCGCAAATTTTTGAAAACTGGATTTGGGATTATGACACCTTAAGTTCTTTTGCTAGACATTACGAAACTGGAGAAGTTTTATCTAAAGAGATGTTCGATAATATGCTAAATGCTAAAAATGTGTCTTCAGGACTTGGAGCTCAAAGATCGTTAAGATCTTGTATTTATGATATGAATATATACGATAAATATAATCCTGAAAAGCAATTAGATACAGACCAGTTATGGAGAGATATTGATAAAAACATGGATGTAATGTCAAGTTATATTGAAGGAACTCATCCTCAAGCCAGTTGGATTCATATTAATACGCATCCTGTGTATTATTATGGGTATTTATGGTCTGAAGTATTTGCACAAGATATGTTTACAGTGTTTGAGAAAAACGGACTTAAAGATGCAGAAACAGGATTACGTTATCGAAAACTAATTCTGGCTAATGGAAGCCAGAGAGATGTTTTAGAAGCTGTCGAAGAATTTTTAGGAAGACCTTCAAACAATGAAGCTTATATTAAAAGTTTGGGCTTAAAATAGTTTATCGATGATGATAAGGTTCGTTTTGTAAAATAGTAAAACTTCGATACAATTGTTCTATAAAAAATAAGCGTACCATTTGGTGAGAAAATGTCATTTTAGAAAGCGAAATTTTCCCCTGCGCTTTATTGTAAACCTCTTGCGAAAAACCATAAGGACCACCAATTACAAAGACAAGTTGCTTAATACCAGAATTCATATGCTCTTGAAGGTAATTGGAAAACTCAACAGAATTTAATTGTTTTCCGTTTTCATCCAGTAAAATTAAAGCATCAGTAGTATTGAGTTTGCGTAGAATAAGTTAGCCTTCTTTTTGCTCTTGTTGCGCTTCAGTTAAATTTTTAGAGTTTTTTAAATCTGGAATAATCTCCAAATTTAACTTTATATAAAACCCTAGACGTTTTGTATAGTCTTCTATTAGTTGTAGTAGCTGCTTGTTATCTGTTTTGCCAATTGCTATGAGTTTGATTGTCATAAGACAAAATTACGATTTTAGATTTATTAATTCGTAACTCGTAATTCGTAATTCAAAAATCAATTCCTATTTTAGCATTAAAGTAAATTACATGATAAGTTCAGAGCAATTTGAAAAAGAAATAGAATTAATAATTGCAAATGCTATACGAGAAGATGTTGGTGATGGCGACCATAGTTCTTTGGCTTGTATTCCTAAAAATGCAAAAGGAAAAGCAAAGCTCTTGGTTAAGGATAAAGGTATAATTGCAGGTATCGAATTTGCTAAACAAGTATTTGCTTATATAGATAAAAACTTAATTATAGAAACACTTATTGAAGATGGAAGCAAAGTAAACTATGGAGATATTGCGTTTTATGTAGAAGGTGCTTCGCAATCCATTCTAAAAGCAGAACGTTTGGTGCTAAATGCTATGCAACGTATGAGTGCAATAGCCACCAAAACAAGAATTTTTATCGATTTATTAGATGGTACAAACACTAAAATTTTGGACACTCGTAAAACAACACCAGGAATTCGTGCTCTCGAAAAATGGGCTGTAAAAATTGGAGGAGGAGAGAACCATCGATTTGCATTGTACGATATGATAATGCTTAAAGATAACCACATTGATTTTGCAGGTGGAATTACCAAAGCGATTAATAAGACAAAGCAATATTTAAAAGATACCAACAGAAATTTAAAAATTATTGTCGAAGCCAGAAACCTTAAGGAGATTGAAGAAATTTTGCAAAACGAAGGTATCTATCGTATTTTAATAGATAACTTTAATTTTGAAGACACACGTAAAGCGGTTCATCTAATAGGCAATAAATGCTTAACCGAATCGTCTGGAGGAATTAACGAAAATACAGCTAGGCAATATGCCAATTGTGGTGTGGATTATATTTCTAGCGGAGCATTAACACATTCGGTATATAATATGGATTTAAGTTTAAAAGCGGTAAATTAGTATTCAGTCGCAGTAACCAGTTAGCAGTAACCAATAAAAATGTATAATCTAATGTTAACAACTTGACAACTTAATATCTTAACAACATACGACTTAACAACAAACAATGAATGACCAAAACAATAGAAGATAAGCTGAGTAAAATTCCCATAGTTAATGTTTTAGTTTCGTTTCTAAAGAGAATAAAACTTCTAGGACTTGAAGGATTATCGCTTTACGATTTGCTCGAAATGTATGTAATAGGTATTGTAAAAGGTACTTTAACATCACGTGCAGGAGCAATTGCGTTTAGCTTTTTTACTGCAATCTTTCCGTTTTTAATTTTTATTTTAATCTTAATACCTTACATACCAAAAGAAAATTTTCAAGCGGAGTTTTTAGTGTTTTTAGAATCTTTCTTACCACCAAATACATCCGAATTTTTTATCACTAATATTTTTGAAGATATAGAAAACACAAATAGAGGAGGCTTGTTGTCATCTGTGTTTTTATTGTCAATTTTTTTAATGGCAAATGGAGTTAATGCTGTGTTTACTGGTTTTGAAACCTCGTATCACGCTCGTTTTAATCGTAATGTTTTTAAACAATACTTCTATGCCTTAGGAATAGCTATTATTTTGGCTTTGTTGCTCATTGTAACTGTAATAGTATTGGGTTATTTCGAGATTTATATCATTCAAAATTTGGAAGAACATGGTTATCTCAAAGAGGCACAAGGACAAACTGGACTTGTATTAGCAAAATATTTGTTTTTCGTAATAATGTTATATATTTCCACTTCAATTTTATATTATTTTGGTACTAAAGAAGGTAGGCATTCAAAGTTCTTTTCAATTGGAGCTTTATTTACAACATTACTAATATTGCTTACATCTTATTTATTCGGAATCTATATTGAAAACTTTTCGCAGTATAATGAATTGTATGGTTCTATTGGAGCGCTTTTAATTTTGCTAATATATATTTGGTTAAACTCTAATATTTTATTGCTTGGTTTTGAACTAAATGCGTCTTTAAATCGTTTAAAAAAGAAAACTAAATTGCAATGAAAAGAGTAGCACTTCTATTTTTGGTGTTTATTTTACCATTTATTGTGTCTTCACAAGACATAATAGGAAAATGGAAAACCATTGACGGACAAACTGGAAAAGAAAAAGCAATAGTAGAAATTTATAAAGAAGGTGAAATTTTTTTTGGAAAAATTACTGAAATATTACAATCTGAAGATAAAAATGTCTTATGCGAAAAATGTGAAGGTATTGAAAAAAACAAACCAGTTTTAGGATTGGTATTAATAAAAAACATGCTTAAAGATGGTAAATACTACCGAAAAGGAACCATTTTTGATCCAGAGTATGGTAAGAAATTTAGATGTAGATTAAAACTAACAGATGATCCAGATATATTGCAAGTTAGAGGTTATGTGGCATTTTTATATGCATCCCAATATTGGCATCGAGTAAAATAATAAGTCATAATTGTTGAAAACCACTTTAATAAAAGTGGTTTTTTTATGGAAACATTTTACCTTTGAAGCAATGCAGTATTTTATAGATGTCATACTTCCAATTCCTCTAGAGCGTCTTTTTACTTATAGTATTACAAGAGCTGAACACGGTTTTATAAAGCCAGGAATGCGAGTTGCTGTGCCTTTTGGTAAGAATAAGATTTATACAGCATTGGTTTATAATTCACATCAAAACCAGCCAGAAGTATATGAAGCAAAGGCAATTCATCAAATATTAGACGATTATCCTATAGTAAATGATTATCAAATTAAGTTATGGTCTTGGATTTCTAAATATTATATGTGCACATTAGGAGATGTGCTGCGAGCAGCTTTACCAAGTGCTTTTTTATTAGAAAGTGAAACTATAATAAGTAAGAATGAACATGCTAATATTGAAGATTCAAAATTAAAAGATGATGAATTTTTAGTGTATGAAGCCTTGCAGCATCAATCTGCTTTAAAAGTAAATGAAATAAGTAATATCCTAGATAAAAGTAATATTCTTCCTGTTTTAAAACGTTTATTAGAAAAGAAAACCATTGTTGTAGAAGAAGAAATTTTTGAAAAATACAAACCCAAATTAGTTAGATATGTTAAGCTGAATACTAATTACTCTTCAGATGAAGCCTTACATCGATTATTAGAAAATTTAACCAGAGCTCCAAAACAAAGTGCTGTAGTTATTGCATTATTTTCTTTAACTGCAAACAAAAGTAAACCAATAAAAGTTTCGGAATTGTTAACAAGGAGTAATGCATCTTCAGCACAAATTAAAACGCTTATTGATAAGCAAATTCTTGAAGAATATTTTATTCAAACTGATAGAATTCAATATTCAGGAGCCGAAAATGAATCAATAAAAACATTAAATTTATATCAAGAAAATACTTTAAATGAGGTAATCCAATCATTTAAAAAACATGATGTTACATTACTTCATGGTGTAACTTCTTCAGGAAAAACAGAACTCTATGTAAAATTAATAGATGAGGTTTTAAAATCAGGCAAGCAAGTTTTGTATTTATTGCCAGAGATAGCATTGACTACACAGTTAGTAAATCGTTTGCAACATTATTTTGGAGAACAAGTAGCTGTTTATCATTCCAAATATTCGTTAAACGAACGTGTAGAAGTTTGGAATCAAGTCTTGAATAATTTAGATAAAGCAAGAATAATTTTAGGTGCAAGGTCTTCAGTATTTTTACCTTTTAATAATTTAGGATTAATAATTGTTGACGAAGAACATGAGCTGTCTTATAAACAGTTTGATCCAGCTCCTCGTTATCACGCAAGGGATACTGCAATAGTTTTAGCAAGTTTATTTAATGCTAAAACTCTTTTAGGTTCTGCTACACCAAGTATAGAAAGCTATTTTAACGCTACTAAAGCTAAAAAATACGGTTTTGCCAAACTTAATAGACGCTATAATGATATTTTAATGCCGGAAATAGAATTGGTAGATATTAAAGATAAACACAAACGTAAACGCATGAAAGGTCATTTTAGCGATAGATTAATTGAAGAAATGACAGTCGCTTTACAAGAAGACCAACAAATTATTTTGTTTCAGAATCGTCGTGGGTTTTCCCCAATTGTGGAGTGTACTACATGTGGTCATTCACCACAATGTCCAAATTGTGATGTGAGTTTAACTTATCATCAATTTAAGAACCAATTACGTTGTCATTATTGTGGTTATAATATGAGTATGTTGCTAAATTGTTTGGCTTGTGGTAGTGTAGATTTAGATAGCAAAGGTTTTGGTACAGAGCAAATTGAAGAAGAAGTAAAGACACTCTTTCCCGATTATAAAGTTGGAAGAATGGATTTGGATACTACAAGAGGCAAGTATGGTTATGAAAAAATAATTACTGCTTTTGAGCAGCATGAGATTGACATTTTGGTTGGCACACAAATGCTAACTAAAGGGTTGGACTTTAGAAATGTTAAACTGGTAGGTATTATGAATGCTGATAACATGCTTAATTTTCCTGATTTTAGAGCTCATGAGCGTAGTTTTCAGTTAATGTTACAAGTTGCAGGTAGAGCAGGTAGAACTGCTGAAAGAGGTAAGGTTTTAATACAAACGTATAATCCGTATCATAAAATTTTGCAGCAGGTTTCAAATAATGATTATATATCTATGTTTAATGAGCAGTTAGATGAGCGCTGCAATTATAAATATCCACCAATTTTTAGATTGATTAAAATTACATTAAAGCATAGAGAATATAATAAAGTAAATGTTGGAGCAGATTGGTTAGCAAAATCGCTAAAACAAATATTTAACACCAATGTTTTAGGTCCAGAATTTCCTCCAATATCGAGAATTAGGAATCAATATCATAAAAATATTCTGATAAAAATTCCAGATAATCAATCGCTTTCAAAAACAAAAGAAGCCATTCTTAAGATAAAGAATAGCTTCATGAGTGTTAAAGATTTTCGTCCGATTAGAGTAATTTTAAATGTCGATAATTATTAGTGAAACTCAATTTACAGGAGTCAATTAAGACGAACTGAAAATTGTAAGTTGAACTAATTCCGCTAAAAAGCGGAATAACAATCAATAGTATTTCTACTTCATTAAATATTATTTAAAGCATCCACTAATTGAGTCTTTTTATTTCTACTTAAAGGAATTTCGTAAGCACCAACTTCAACATTTTTACTGTTAAAGCGATCTATTTTGTCTAAATTCACAATATAAGATTTATGAATTCTTAAAAATTTATCATCTGGTAATTCAGCTTCAAAAGCTTTCATAGTAGATAATACGACGAGGCTATTTTCTTCGGTTACTAATTTTACATAGTCACCAAGTGCTTCAATCCATTTTATATCATTAATATAAACTTTACGTTTTTTAAGATTACTTTTTACAAAGATGTGCTCTCCATCGGTTTCATTAAAATCGAGTGTAAGCTTATGCTGTTCTAAAGCTTTATCGACTGCAGTATTAAAGCGCTCTCTGGTAATAGGCTTGTGTAAATAATCGGTAGCATCGTAATTAAATGCTTTAAATGCATATTCTGTTTTACCAGTTACAAAAATAATTTGGGGTTGATTATTTAGTACATCTAGTAATTCGAATCCATTTAAAACAGGCATTTCAATATCTAAAAAGATTAAATCTACTTTGTGGGTATTAAGGCCGTTTTTCGTTTCCAGGGCACTGCTATATTCTGCAATCAAGTTTAAAGAAGGGTTATTCTCTACTAACTTGACAATAGATAAGCGTTGGATTGCGGAGTCATCTACAACAACACAGTTTAAAGTCATAACATTTATAGTTTTTAGGTTAAGATATCGACAATAGTACGAAATATTCCGTTAAAAACCAAAAAACATCGACAAAGTGTTTGTTTTAACAAAAATTTAACATTTATAATAGCCCTTAAAATTAAAATTGAAAAGGTTGTTAAAGCCATTAATAATAAGTATTTTTGCACCCAATTTTAAATAATTAAAACCGATTTTTATGAATCATTACGAAACTGTTTTCATCTTAAATCCCGTTTTATCTGAAGTTCAGATAAAGGAAACAGTAAAGAAATACGAAGATTTTCTTGTTTCTAAAGGTGCAAAGATGATATCCAAAGAGGATTGGGGTCTAAAAAAATTAGCTTACCCAATTCAAAACAAAAAAAGTGGCTTTTACCACTTATTCGAATTTACTGCCTCTGGAGATGTAATTAATCCGTTAGAAGTAGAGTTCAGACGTGAAGAACGTTTTATGCGTTACTTAACTGTTAAATTAGACAAACATGCCATTTCTTGGGCTGAAAGAAGAAGAGTTAAACTTAAAGAAAAAGCAAAAGCAAAAGCTAAAGCGTAGTTATGTCAAATATAGAACAACAAGCAAAAGGAAAGAAAGACGGAGAAATTAGATATTTAACGCCGTTAAACATTGAAACCAATAAGAATAAAAAATACTGTCGTTTTAAAAAATCTGGTATAAAATATGTAGATTACAAAGACGCCGATTGGTTATTAGGTTTTGTAAATGAGCAAGGTAAATTATTGCCAAGACGATTAACAGGAACCTCACTAAAATATCAACGAAAAGTATCTGTAGCTGTTAAAAGAGCACGTCATTTGGCATTAATGCCTTATGTAGCAGATTTATTGAAATAAAACGATTATAACTATGGAACTTATATTAAGACAAGATGTTGATGGTCTAGGATTTAAAGACGATATTGTAACCGTTAAAAATGGTTTTGGTAGAAACTATTTAATTCCTCAAGGATCTGCAATTCTAGCAACTATTTCGGCAAAAAAGGTTTTAGCCGAAAATTTGAAACAACGCGCTTTTAAAGAGAAGAAAATTGTTGACGATGCAAATAAACTTGCTGAAGCTATTAAGGCATTAGAAATTAAGATTGCTGCAAAAGTTGGAGCTGGAGATAAATTATTTGGATCTGTAAATAACATAAACGTAGCTGAAGCTATAGAAAAAGAAGGACATAGCATCGATAAAAAATTCATAAACGTTAGTGGCGGAAACATAAAGCGTTTAGGAAAATATAATGCAGCTATTAGATTACACAGAGAAGTTTCTGTGGATTTACCCTTTGAAGTTATTCCTCAATCTAAATAGTAATGTTAATAATATTAATTATTATTTAAATTCATAACACTAGCCGCTCGTTGAGCGGCTTTTTTTTGCTAAATTTACGTGAACTAATAAAAATAAAACAAAAACTATGTATTCAATGAAAAAAATTACGCTTTCTTTTCTTTGTGTGTTTATAGGAATAGTTGCTTTCGGACAAGTAACTACCTCTAATATAAAGGGATTAATTTTAGATGAAACCTCGCAACCTCTCCCTGGAGCTAATGTAGTTGCTGTCCACACACCTACAGGAACTAAACATGGTGCCGCAACTAATTTTGATGGTAGGTACAATTTATTAAACTTAAGAGTTGGTGGACCATATACTGTAACAATTAGTTACGTTGGTTATAAAGACCAAACCTTTAACGATGTGTATTTAACATTAGGTAAAACTCAAAATTTAAATGCATCGCTTGTTACAGATAGTGAGCAGTTAGAAACAGTAGTGATTCAAGGTACTGGAGGAACTGGCACATTTGGAAGCGATAGGACTGGAGCAGAAACCAGTGTTGGGCGACGAGAATTAACGCGCTTGCCAACAATTTCTAGATCACAAGCAGATTTTACACGATTAGAGCCAACGGCTAGTAACGGTTCCTTTGGAGGTAGAAATGACCAGTTTAATAACTTCTCTTTAGATGGTGCTATTTTTAATAACCCATTTGGTCTAGATGCTGCGACTCCTGGAGGTCAAACAGATGCACAACCTGTTTCTTTGGATGCTATTGAACAAATTCAAGTTACTACTGCACCTTACGATGTTACACAATCTGGTTTTACAGGAGCATCTGTTAACGCTGTAACAAAAAGTGGTACAAACGAGTTTCAAGGAACTGTATATGGTTTTTATAGAGATCAAGATTTTACAGGACGTAAAATTAAAGGGGATAAATTGCCTATAGCAAAATTATCGCAAACTCAATTAGGAGTGAGTTTAGGAGGACCAATAATAAAAAATAAACTATTCTTTTTTGCTAATTTTGAAAAAGATGATAGAGAAGATTTAGGTCAAAATTGGTTGCCAAACAGTGGTACAGGAGCTGTTAACGAATCTAGAGTATTAGAATCAGATTTATTAATGGTTCAATCTGGTTTTGCTGCTATAGGTTATGATACAGGAGCTTATCAAGGCTTTACACATGCATCAGAATCCATAAAAGGTATCTTTAAGTTAGATTGGAATATTAATGATAATAATCGTTTAGCAATTATTTATAATTTCTTAAATGCTTCTAAAGAGAAACCAGCACATCCTACAGCAATTGCTTTTAGAGGACCTAGTGCTTCAACATTACAATTCCATAATTCTGGTTACGAAATTAATAATGAATTAAGATCAATACAATTAGAATTAAATTCAACATTATCAGACAATGCTTCAAATAAACTACAAGTAGGATACACTAGTTTTAATGATTTTAGAAATCCATTTTCAACACCAGCACCTTCTATTAATATAACTAAAGATGGTTCACCATATATTATTGTTGGTCATGAACCATTTTCTGTTCATAACAGATTAAAACAAAAAGTATTTCAGTTTTCAAATAACTTAAATTTTTATAAAGGAGATCATACATACACTTTTGGTATATCTTTTGAGAAATTTCAATTTGACAATTCATTTAATTTAACCAGTTATGGGTTTGATTTATTTGGAAGTGTAGATATTAATGCCTTTGATGCTAATAATTATGTGGGTGCTATTGCTAATGCAGAGGCAGTATTTGCTGCTAACAATGCTGTGGCTGACGGTACGCCAGGTGGTTGGGCTTTGGCCGAAACTAATGTTGGGCAGATGTCATTTTATGCACAAGACGAATGGAATGTAAACGAGAAATTTAAATTAACCTATGGTTTGCGTTTCGATAAGCCCTTATTTTTTGATTCTGCCGAAAAAGCACAAGATGTTATAGATAAAGGTTTTGTTGTATCAGACATTCCATATGTTAACCCAAATACCGGTGAAACGGTATTTATTGATAATACGCAAATGCCAACTAACAAATGGTTATACTCGCCAAGAGTTGGTTTTAATTATGATGTTAATGGGGATGACTCGTTCCAACTTCGTGGAGGAACAGGAACTTTTACAGGTCGTTTCCCTTTTGTATGGTTAGGGAATCAAATTGCTGCACCAGATGTCTTTTTCTTACAGGCAGTAGATCCAGATTATAAGTTTCCACAAGTATGGCGTACTAATATTGGGGCTGATAAACGTTTTGAAAGCGGTTTAATTTTAACCGCAGATGTGTCTTATTCTAAAGATATCAATGGACCACATGTTCAAAATTGGGGAATAACTTCTCCTTCAGGAACTTTAAATGGTGTCGATAACAGATCTATTTATCTTCCTACAGATATTATCAATAATGCTTATGTATTTACAAATTCAGATAAAGGTAGAATCTGGAGTACATCTCTAAAAGCACAAAAAACATTTGAAAATGGATTATATGCAATGTTGGCATATAGTTATTTAAATGCTAAAGATGTAAACTCGATTGAAGCAGAAATTACTAGTGATGCTTTTGCCGGAAATCCTATTGTAAATAATGTAAATACTGATGTATTGGCACATTCTAAATATGGAAATCAGCATAGAGTAATAGGAGTTGCAAGTAAAAAGTGGACCTATGGAAATGATAATTATGCAACAACAATTTCTACATTCTTTGAATATTCAAGAGGTGGACGTTTTAACTATGTTTACGGTGGAGATATAAATGGTGATGGTTCTGGAATTAATGACTTAATTTATATACCAACCTCTAGTGAAATTAGTCAAATGACATTTTCTGGTTCTGGACAAGGATCAGCTTTAAATGCATTTATTGCTCAAGATCATTATTTAAGTCGTCGTAGAGGACAATATGCAAAGCGTTATGGAGCATTAGCACCTTGGAGAAGTCGTTGGGATGTTAAAATCATGCAAGACTTTAATTTTGAAATTTCTGAAGGTAAAATGAATACACTTCAATTTAGTATAGATATATTAAATGTTGGGAATCTTTTAAGTTCGGAATGGGGACTAATACAACAACCAAATAGCAGACAACCAATAGGTGTAAGTGTTGATGGTAGTGGTAATCCTACTTATACTTTTAATCCAGATCAGACTGAAACATTTGGTTACGATTCTAGTTTAGCTTCCAGATGGCAAATGCAATTTGGAGTACGTTATATTTTCTAAAAAAGTAGAATTTATATATTTAAAAATAACCTCACAGGTTTTAAAAACCTGTGAGGTTTTATATTTTTGCGTATTAAATAAGAACATATTAATTTGAAATATACAAGACTTACACAAGAACAGTTTGAAGAATTGCACCAAAAATTCATCAATTTTTTGGCAACTCAAACCATAACTGCTCAAGAATGGAAAACCATAAAAGAAAATAAACCAGAAGTCGCCGAACAAGAGTTGGATGTATTTAGCGACTTGGTTTGGGAAGGTGTTTTAAAAAAGGTTCGCTATTTAGAACATATTTCGCCTCAGCAAATGCATTTATTTCATTTGAATGAAAATAATATGCAAGTTATTGCTTTAAAACTGAAACGAGATTTAGATTTAACCACAAAAGAAGGATTTAATTGGTTTCGTGAAAATTTGCTAGATGATGATGTAGAATTTTTACAAGCCAAAAAAGAATACTCAAAAGATAAAAATTTAGATAAATTTACATTGATACAACAAGGTGCTGTAATTACTAAAGGTGATTTGTTTAAGTATTTAGATAAGTTGATTAATTAATTTAATAGTTTTGTCATTCCTGCGAAGGCAGGAATCTAATTTTTCAAATCGAATAGTGTAAGAATAACAATTTAAAAGATTTCCGCTTTTGCGGAAAGTGACTATGGCACAAAAACCTAGAATACCAAAAGGCACAAGAGATTTTTCTCCAGAGCAAGTTGCAAAACGAAACTACATTTTTAATACCATTAGAAACAGTTTTGAACGTTTTGGGTTTCAACCTATTGAAACTCCTTCAATGGAACTTCTTTCAACTTTAACAGGAAAGTATGGAGAAGAAGGAGACAGGTTGATTTTCAAAATTTTTCCAAGAGGTCAGAAATTAAGACCTTTGCTAGCCTCACTTAATTTAACATCAGATATTTTAAAAGAGGAAATAGGTATAGATAAACCATCACATGAATTAAGTTCTGAAACATTAGATGCCATGTCGAATGTATTAGTTTCAAGTATTTCAGAGGAGGCATTAAGATATGACTTAACAGTGCCATTTGCACGCTATGTAGCGCAACACCAAAACGAGATTGAGTTTCCGTTTAAACGTTACCAAATGCAACCCGTTTGGAGAGCAGACAGACCTCAAAAAGGACGTTTCAGGGAGTTTTATCAATGCGATGCAGATGTTGTTGGCTCGAAGTCGTTATGGCAAGACGTAGAGTTTGTACAGTTGTACGACGATGTATTTACTGCTTTAAAGTTAGTTGGCGTTACCATAAAGCTTAATAATCGTAAAATTCTTTCAGGAATTGCAGAAGTTATTGGAGCCGAAGATAAACTAATTGATTTTACTGTAGCGTTAGATAAATTAGACAAAATAGGAGAGGAGAAGGTAAAAGAAGAAATGTTGAGTAAAGATATTCCTCAAGATGGCATTAAAAAACTACAACCTTTGTTTGATTTGTCTGGAAGTTTTGAATCTCAAATAAACAGTTTAAAAACAATTTTAGGTGCTTCTAAAGAGGGTTTAAAAGGAGTTGAAGAATTGGAGTTCATTAATACTGCTATTTCCAACTTAGAGCTTAAATCGGCTACTTTGGAGCTTGATGTTACTTTAGCCAGAGGATTAGAATATTATACAGGAACTATTTTAGAAGTTTCTGCTCCAAAAAGTGTGCAAATGGGTTCGATTGGTGGTGGAGGTCGATACGATGATCTTACAGGAGTTTTTGGATTAAAAAACGTAAGTGGTGTTGGCATAAGTTTTGGGTTAGATCGTATTTATCTGGTACTGGAAGCTTTAAATTTTTTTCCAGAAACTGTTAGCAAAAACACTGATGTATTGTTCATTAATTTTGGAGAAGCTGAAGCGTTATTCAGTCTAAAAGCAATTAAAGAATTAAGGCAGAATAATATTAAAGCCGAATTATATCCAGAAGCTGTAAAAACAAAAAAGCAAATGATTTACGCTAACAAACGCAATATTCCATTTGTTGTGTTAGTTGGTGATGAAGAGTTGAAATCCAACACTTACACACTAAAAAATATGAGTTCTGGAGAACAGTTTAAAGTTTCACTTAAAGAGTTAATTTCTAAAGTGAAATAAAATATCTATAGCAATTCTATTTAACCAACACTTTCTTAGTAAGTGTTCCAGTCTCAGTTTTTAATTTTATAATATACGTTCCGCTACTAATATGCTTTGTTTTAAATTCTGAATAATTTTCATTTGGAATATCTTTTATATCATATATTGATTGACCTAGCATATTAATTAATTCTACAGATTTAATGTTCTTTAATGTAGGATTAATAATAATTATGTTTTTTGATGAATTAGAAAAGTATGTGTCTAAACTCTCAAACTCATTATCTACATTACTTAATGTAATATTGTTGCTAAACACAATTTCAAATCGGTCTAGATGTTCTCCAATTGTAAGGAAAAACTCGTAATTCCCAGCTCTTAAATCATGATATGTACTCAATGTTTTATCATAAACAAAGATGTTTGTATTGTCATCAATGTTTTCAAGGGCGTCAATTCTTATTGTTGCTAATCCTTCTTTATTTGTTTTAATTCCTATAGGAAGAA
>QMOV01000014.1 GCA_003650305.1 Bacteroidota bacterium
AACTAAACTATTTATTATTTTAGATATAAATTAAGGACACCTCTAAAACTCCTTCACATCAAAATTTTCAGAACTTTTCAAAGACAAGGAAAAATTTTGAAACACTATCGAGATAATGTGATAAATTTTGAAGCAGTATTTGGAAAGCTCTGAAAACCCTATAGGAACGAATATAATAAACAATCTGATTGCGTTATATTTTTTTTCAATAGCTAAGGCTATTCAAAAAAAATACACCTTACATCTTATTCATTATCTTTGTTTTTTGAAAGAAATGAGTTTTTAGAGGTGTCCTTAAGAAAATCAATCAATAATATTTAAAAACTTTATACCAAAAATAAAGGCATCACTTTTAAATCCGTTTTGGTAAGAACGCACATAATCCAACCGTAAAAAACGAAACTTTTTAAAGCCAATATTATCTATTCCTATCGAAAATTCATGGTAAGGTGTGTTGTTATTGGTAGAAAGCGTATGCGCTCCAATAACCAAATTGTAATTAAGTGTATTTAACAACGGTATTTTACCCAAAATATAGCCTTTAAAATCGTGTTCTGCATGAAACTCAAAATACGATTTATTAGTACTCAATGCATAGTATGGCAAATTATTAAAGACATTGGTGTAACTGCTAGAGCTTCCTATATGAGTTTGGTTTCCGTTAAAATGCTTGAAATCTATAAAAGCAATGTCATCGGCATTAAAAAAGGTGCCTGCTCTTAAATTATATTGTAAATAGCCTTTGTTAGCAACATTAAAACCTTGATACAAACGCGCTTTTATTTGGTCGAAATTATAGTCACTATCAGTTGCTCCAAAACCTTTTTCGTATCCTAAAAACAGTGTTGGATATTTGCTATTAGGAATGTTGAATTTACTATTAGGATAGCTTAAATATTCTTGTCCAAAATTGATGCGAGCAGATACATTTAGTTTAAAAATGTTATGTGGGTTAAAAGATGCAATACCAAAAGCAGTTTCATTTAAAGGGTTATTGCTTGTATATGTATTGTTTTTATCGTTAATGAAAGTTTGATTTGTGGTATTTAATAGTGGGTTTCGTCTTTCATAGCTTAAAGTAGAGTAGAAGCGAAAGCCATTAAACCATTCTTGCGAATACGAAATTTGTGCAAAGCTCTTATCGTACAACTTCATATAATTATCTTCAAAAAACAGAGTGCTTATTGAGTTTACTAAAGGAGAAATAGGTTGGCTGGCATTAAATTGCTGTGTGGTAATTCCGCCAGAAAGCGTTACAAAAGGGCTACTTATATTATTAAGTTTATAGGTTAGCGATCCTGTTATTCGTAATCGTTTATCATCTACACCATAATTTAAAGTTGTATTGACGTTAAAATAGCGTCTAAACTCGTCTAAATTCTTTCTGTAATTAATACTTATTTGGCTGTTGTAACCTTGAACTGTATTAAAATTAAGATTTAAAAGTGGAGAACCAAAGTTTAAATTCCAGTCTTTATACGAGTTTTGGTAATTGTAACCAAACAAAATATTTGGAAGCTTAAACGTATTGTTTTTTGCATCTATCGAATCTAAATAGCTTTTAGATTCTCTAACCACTTGTATGCTGTCCTTTGTAACATAATCGTTTATTTCTTCGTTGGTTAAGGGTACAGGTCTAATGCTGTTCCAATAAGTAGAATCTTTTTTGTTGGCTTCGTTTTCAAAAGACAAGACTTCTTTAGTAAATGTGTTTTTTGTGAAGCTAGGATTGAAATTATAAGTACTATAAACAGCAGTAAAACGACCATCGCCTTTTATGCCAAAAATACCATATTTAAAATCGATACTTTGCGAGATTAAAGCCCAGAGCTTATCTTTTTCAGAAAAGGAGAACGTTTGTTTAAGCGTAATAATATCTGCAGCAGGAATTTGTGCTTGCTGTCCTGTAATGTCCAATTCCAAAGCATAAATAGTCCATTGGTCTTCAACAATATATATGGTTCCTGTAAAAATCCTATCGTTTTCTCGTCGAGGAATTACCTTAATTTTATTGATGAGATTTCCGCTTTCATCATAAAAAATGCCTTCCAGTTTATAACGATAATAATTAAATGCATAATCGGCAATTGGCGATACGATTTGGTTACCCAACTCTACAGTATTGTTGTAAAAATTATAATCGACATCGCTTGCATTATTAAAACTAAAGCCATTATCATTGCCACTTACTTTAGACGCAATTATTTTTTCTTTTAGTTTGTCTGGACGTTGAAATTCTATTTTAGAAATGGTTTCCGAAAGGTAAATAATGCCGCTTCTGGTAGAATCTAATCCACCACCAAGATCACCAATTTCCTGACCTAAAATTTTTTCTGGAGCATTCTTTATTCGTATCAATCCACGAGAGTAGAAATCGGCTTTGTAAGACTTTATACTTTCAAGCATTGCCTTTCTGTTTGCAATAGTTTGCCTTATAATTCTGTTTGCTGGATTATGGTTTGAATTAATTATAACTTCATCTAAAGTTATTTGTTCTTCTTCGAGAGATACATCTACAACATATGGAAACGCATCAATATTTAATTCATTCTTTAATGTTTTATAACCTAAATATTTAAATACTATGGTAAACCTCTTTTTTTCTGAAACATTTAATTCATAATTACCTTCATCATTACTTGTTGTGCCAATGTAAGTGCCTTCAATATAAATATTAACAAATGCCAGAGGATTGCCATTTGTATCGTTTACGTTTCCAATAATTTGAGAAAACCCTTGAATAGTTACAAGAAAAGTTAGTAGGAGTAAAGCGTGCTTCATTAACATTGTGTTATGCATCAAACATAGTAATATTATTAAAGGTTGAATGTTAGAGTAGTCCTAAAGTTATTTAAAATTTTTCTTAATACGATCTAAATCTCGCTTGTTATCTCTGTCTTTAATAGTATCACGCTTGTCGTAGAGTTTCTTCCCTTTTGCCAAAGCAATATCTAGTTTTGCAAACCCTTTTTCATTAATAAACAAACGCAACGGAACAATTGTAAGTCCAGTATTTTTAACTTCTTTTTCTAATTTTTTAAGTTCACGCTTGTTTAACAGTAATTTTCGTTCGGCTTTTGGTCTGTGGTTATAATGTGTGCTATGACTATATTCTTCAACCGACATATTTATTACAAAAAGTTCGTGTTGTTCATTAAATTCGCAAAAACTTTCTGCAATTGAAGCTTTACTTTGTCTAATAGATTTTATTTCGGACCCAGTTAATACAATACCAGCAGTATATTTATCGCGTATTTCGTATTCAAAACGTGCTTTTTTGTTTCGTATGTTTATGTTTTTCTGCATGAAGTACAAAGCTACATATTTTTAATATAGTGCTATGTATAAGATTTTAGCATTATAACAATGCAATAGTTTAATATCGTAATATTGCAATATTACGCTGATAAAATGATGAAATTTAAGTATTAACTTTTTTTTCAGAATTAATTAATCGTATTAAATTATTTTTACAGCAGAATATAATTAAACTATGAAAAAAATAATTTTCACTCTTATTGTGATTTTAATAACATTGTCCTGTAAAAAAGATGCACAACCAATTGCTCAAGATATAATTGATGATGCTATTGAAGTTGCTGGCGGAAACATTATAGCAAAATCTATAATTGATTTTGATTTTAGAGCGATACACTATAAGGCAATTCGAGATAATGGTGAATTTCAATTAGAAAGAGAGTTTTTAGATTCTATTAATGTCGTTAAAGACGTTTATACTAATAACAGTTTCACAAGATTTATAAATAATAATGCTGTTGTTCTTGAAGATACTATGGCTGTAAAATATACAAACTCTGTTAACTCTGTGCATTATTTTTCGGTACTGCCTTATGGGTTAAACGATCCAGCAGTAAACAAGACTTATTTAGAAAAAGTAACAATTAACAGGACCGAATATCATAAAGTTAAAATAACCTTTAATAAAGAAGGAGGCGGAAAAGATTATGAAGATGTTTTTGTGTATTGGATTAATACTGGAACTAACAAGACAGCATTTATAGCTTACTCTTATATTACAGATGGAGGCGGAATGCGATTTAGAGAAGCTTATAACGAGCGTTATGTAAATGGAATACGTTTTGTAGATTACAACAATTATAAACCGATAGATAAAGATGTAGATTTGTTGGATTTAGCCAGTTTGTTTGAAAAGGGCGAACTGAAATTATTATCTAAAATCGAAATTAAAAATATTGTAGTGGAGTAATTTTATTCCAGCTTCCAGCCTCCAACTTCCAACTTCCAGCTTACAACTTCCAGCTTCCAACAGTTTTCTTTAATCCACAACCAAAAGTGTATCCGAAATCTCTCCACTACTAGAAATAGTAACAATATAAAGATTTGCATTATTACTATCGTCTATAGATTCATATTTTTCTTTGCCTAAAATAGTATTAACAAACATTGGAGTCGTGTTACTATGTCCTACTATAAGTACTGTTTTACCTTTAGTATTTTTTATAAAGTCTTCCGAATAAAGCGTTCTAGGATTGTAAATGCTAATGTCCAGATTGTTTTTTTCTGCAGTAGGTTGTGCAGTTTGTTTTGTGCGATTATAATCGGTAGAATACACAGCATCAAATGTTACATGTTCTAAAACATAACTCCATTTAGCAGCACGAAGAATTCCATTTTGAATAAGATTAGGATTTGTATTATTGGCATCGCTTCTATCTTTTTCGGCATGACGAATAAAATAGTAGGTTGTTGTTTCTTCTGCTAAATGCGTTGCAATTTCTTCAGTGTGTTCTTGCGAAAAAGTTGGTACTATAAATAGGGCAGTTAATATAAGTGTAAATATTTGTTTCATTTTAGAATATTTTATTTTGGTTCAATAATTAAAAAAACTGCAGTACTGTCTCCAATGTTTAATACTTCATGCCAATCGGTACCTTCACTATAAAAACTGCTTCCTGTTGTAACATTTACTTCTCTAGTTCCATCAGCATCTATCATTCTAAATTTACTACCTGCCAATGTATAACCAAAATGCGGTTTATGGTAATGTTTTTCGTGTCCAACTCCAGGTTCAAAAGTACATTTTAAAACTCTAATCTTTTCATTTTCTTCTACCAATTCGCAAACCGCTTTATTATTCCATCCTGCTTGTAAAGGATCTGGCAGATTATTATCGGTTTTGCAAGCCATTAATACCAATGACACCAAGAAAAGTTGAATGATAATTTTAAAATTAGTATGCTTCATTTCAGTTTTTATATATTTCAGATTCTGGATGAAATGTTAACCATGCAAAAGCAAAATGATTACTATGTGCTTCTGGTATTAGGATTTTCCCTTTTAGTTTTCCATCTATACAACGTCCTGTAATATCCCAAACACTTTTAGTTTTGGTGTCAATAAACACACCATTCTTCTTTTTAAAAATGAGATGTTTTCCCTCTAAAATAGAAGAGAATACAGTTGCCGATCCAATAGCTTTAGATTTAGAAATATCCTTGCTATCCAGAACTGAAACAGTTCCTTCTTTATAAAAAATTACTATATTTTTACCACTATAAACATCGTTAATTACGCCTTTTTTAGCTATTATTGAAAACGGATAGATTTTATAACCATCTGTGCCTTTAATATCAATAATGCGTTCCATAGGTAAAAGTCTAGAATCTAACTTTTCTAGATCAAAATACATATCGTAAGGTAAGTTGTCCTTGCTGTCGTAATTTACATAAGGGTTTTTACCATAACTGGATTGTGCATTGGTTCCAGTTTTTGGCGATAAAATTTTTCCTTTAGGATATCTTTCAAAAAAATCGTTAACAGATATAACCATCGACGGAATTATAGTTAAATCTGCTCCTGCTAATACGCCAACTAAACCAGTACCCATTAATTGTTGCCACCAAGTTTCAGTTTGCTTATCTGCCATTATCATATCGCTATTTCTTAGCATTCCAGATACTTCGAAATCTAAAAGATATTCTTTACCTTTATGTGTTAATCTTCTATCGTAAACCATACTAGAGTTACATAAAGGGCAATAGGTTGGCAAAATAGGAATACCTCCTAAACTATCATTAGAAATTTCATGCATGGTTAACATATTAAGTGGATATGCTTTGGCTTCACCTTTTATATAAACTGAAATAACTGGCTCATGTTTAAAGAATGAATTTAAGCCCTCTGTTTTACCAATAAAATTCGGATAATCTATTGCTGGAAATGTATTGCGAGGTACAGCAACAGTAATTTCTGATAGGTTTAAGGTTTTATTTAAAGTATCTGTTTCCCATTTGTAAGGTATGTTTTTCGGATTTTTTAATTGTGCATTTAAACTGAAAAATGGAATGCAAAAAAGAAGAAAAGTAATTATTTGAAAAAATATATGTTTCATTTGTTTTGGATTTTGGAGAATGGAAATTATAATAATTTCCATAAAATTTAAAGATACTAAATAGTATAGTTGTGTGTAAACCATGAAAATTACAATAAAGTCAGCTTTTATAACAATTAAAACAATTATTATTACATTTTTAGCATGCTTAACAATATTTAATGGTTTTGCACAAGAAGAAGAAAACCAAGGCTTAAAAGGAGCTTCGTGGACTTTAGGTCAGTTACAATTTACCGATAGTGAAGCTGATGATACTAGTACATTTACAATTTTGCCAGTTGTTGGTACATTTGTAAGTCCAACTGTAACAATTGGATTAGGTCTTGGTTACACGAGCACTAAAGTAGGTGATGCTGATGTTGCTGACGCATTTATTGTTATGCCATTAGTAAGAAATTATTGGGGAATAAATGACAAACTCTACATTTTTGGTCAAGCAGATGTACCAATGATGTTCTTTGATGATGCTACAGCTTGTGGATTT
Source organism: Bacteroidota bacterium (assembly GCA_003650305.1). Classification (GTDB taxonomy): domain Bacteria; phylum Bacteroidota; class Bacteroidia; order Flavobacteriales; family Flavobacteriaceae; genus PRS1. The sequence continues at coordinate 6,858 of QMOV01000014.1, forward strand.
AATGTACGTCCAGTAATAGATTATTTCTTATCTGGTAAAGTAACTATTGAAGCTACTTTTGGACAATTTGGATATAATGCTGTAAAGCCAAGGGATGGAGATGCAGTAGGGACTACTTCTTTAGGATTTAATTTAATGGAAGTGAACTTTAGTATTAAGTTAATCCTGTAAAATATAGATATATTATTTTTAAAAGCCGCTTTTGTGGCTTTTTTTTATTAAGAAAAAGCAACACGCATCATCCCGATAACTATCGGGACAAGATTTGTGTTGCCTTTTACACTAACCAACCATTTATAAGACTGTTATTAAATGATATTGTTACAATTAATACGTTTCTCACATTGCGAAACACTCTTGTGACTTAATATTAAAATTCTTCTGAAACCAAATCGCCTTGATTTCTAAATACTAACTTGTCATCAAATGCATCTAAAAGTATTATACTATCTGTTGTAATAGTTCCTGCTAATATTTCTTTACTTAACTGGTTTAAGACTTCTTTTTGAATCACTCTTTTTACAGGTCTGGCTCCATATTCTGGATTGTAACCTTTCTCTGCTAAATAATCAACCGCTTCTTGAGTAGCATCAAAAGTGATGCCTTGTTGTGCAATCATTTTGGTAACATGTTTAAGTTGTAAACCAACAATTTTAGTTATGTTTTCTTTGCTTAAAGGCGTAAACATAATGGTATCGTCTATTCGATTTAGAAATTCTGGTCTTACACTTTGCTTTAATAATGCTAATACATCTACTTTTGCAGCTTCTATTGCAGAATCAATATCCTTTGTTGCTTCAAAACGTTCGTGAATAATTTGACTGCCAAGATTTGATGTCATGATTATTATGGTGTTTTTAAAATCTGCCACACGACCTTTATTGTCTGTTAAATGTCCTTCATCCAAAACTTGTAATAAAATATTGAAAGTGTCTGGATGTGCTTTTTCAATTTCGTCTAAAAGTACTACAGAATATGGTTTACGTCTCACGGCTTCGGTTAATTGTCCACCTTCATCGTAACCAACATATCCTGGAGGTGCACCAATTAATCTGCTTACAGCATGGCGTTCTTGGTATTCGCTCATATCAATTCTTGTCATAGCATTTTCGTCATCAAAGAGATATTCGGCTAAAGCTTTAGCCAACTCGGTTTTACCAACTCCTGTTGTTCCTAAAAACAAGAAAGTACCTATCGGCTTTTGCGGATTTTGTAAACCAGCACGACTTCGTCGTACAGCATCACTCACAGCTATTATAGCCTCATTTTGTCCAACCACACGCTTATGGAGTTCGTCTTCAAGCTTTAGCAACTTATCACGTTCGCTTTGTATCATTTTGGTAACAGGTATTCCTGTCCATTTAGCAACTACATCTGCAATGTCTTCATAAGTAACTTCTTCTTTAATAAGTGCGGTTTCTTGTTGATCTTGCATTTGCTTTTGAAAAACCTCTAGTTGCTCTTGTGCTTTTTTAATTTTTCCGTAACGTAATTCGGCTACTTTGCCATAATCGCCTTCACGTTCGGCACGTTCGGCTTCAAGTTTGTAATTTTCAATATTAGATTTTACAGTTTGTATATTATCGACCACTTCTTTTTCACTTTTCCATTTGGCATTTACTTCATTACGTTCTTCTTTAAGATTTGCTAAATCTAATCGTAATGTTTTCAATTTAGTCTCATCCTTTTCACGTTTAATCGCTTCTATTTCTATTTCTAGCTGCATCACTTTTCTGTCTAAAACATCGAGTTCTTCTGGTTTAGAGTTGATTTCCATACGTAATTTTGAAGCAGCTTCATCCATTAAATCAATGGCTTTATCTGGTAAAAAACGGTTTGTAATGTAGCGTTCGGATAATTTGACAGCACCAATAATAGCCTCATCTTTAATACGAACTTTATGATGTGTTTCGTATTTTTCTTTAATACCACGTAGTATAGAAATTGCATTTTCGGTATCTGGCTCTTCAACCATTACTTTTTGAAAACGTCTCTCTAATGCTTTGTCCTTTTCAAAATACTTTTGATATTCGTCAAGTGTTGTTGCACCAATAGCGCGAAGTTCTCCACGAGCTAAAGCAGGTTTTAAAATATTTGCAGCATCCATAGCACCTTGACCACCACCAGCACCAACAAGCGTATGTATTTCGTCTATAAATAGGACAACATCACCATCGCTTGTAGTAACTTCTTTAATAACGGCTTTTAAGCGTTCTTCAAACTCGCCTTTATATTTAGCACCAGCAATTAATGCTCCCATATCCAAAGCAAAAATTTGCTTGTCTTTTAAATTTTCAGGAATATCTCCATCTATTATTCTATGCGCTAATCCTTCAGCAATTGCAGTTTTCCCAGTTCCTGGTTCACCAACTAAAATGGGATTATTTTTTGTACGACGTGATAAAATTTGAAGGATTCTACGAATTTCTTCATCACGACCAATAACAGGATCTAACTTACCATCTTTTGCCATCTGATTTAAATTTTTGGCATATTTGCTGAGTGCATTGTAGGTTTCTTCCTGACTTTGAGACGTTACTCTATCACCTTTACGCAATTCATTTATAGCAGATTGCAAACCTTTTTCGGTTACACCTTGATCTTTTAGTATTTGAGCAATCTTACTTTTAGATTTAAAAACTGCAAGAATTAAATGCTCTATTGAAACATAGTCATCTTTCATTTTTTTAGCTATAATATTTGCCTCATTGAGGCTTTTTCCAGTAGTTTGAGACAGCATAATATCTCCGCCTGAAACTTTTGGAAAGCTTTCAAGCGCTGCATCTAAAATTTGTTTTAGCATTGCAACATTAACATTCAATTTTTTTAAAATGAATGGCAACACATTCTCATCAACTTCAAAAATGGCTTTAAATAAATGTTCATTTTCAATATGTTGATGCGCTAAACTTTGAGCAAGCTGTTGCGCTTGTTGTATGGCTTCTTGCGATTTTATGGTATAATTATTAAAATTCATATCATTATTTTTATAATATTGTATTCAATAACCTTACCAATTCAAATCAATAGACATTGTGTCTATAAAAGTCAATAAAAGCGTGACTTTTAGTCAGTTGTAAGGTTATTAAAGTTTATCGACTTATTGTAAAAACAATTAGTTTATGGGAATATTTAATAGTTTGTTTGGTGCTTTTAAGAGTGTTAAAACGGTAAGCGAAAAATTGCCTTGGAAGGACTTAAATTCTTTAGATCAGCTTAATATTATAGAAAAAAAATCGATAACAAAGCTTCAAGTTATCTTTAAGTATTCTACTAGATGTGGTGTGAGTAGAATGGTTTTAAATCAGTTTGAAAATAGTTACAATCTTTCTGAAGATGATTTAGATTTATACTTTTTGGATTTAATTAATTATAGAGATGTTTCTAACCAAGTAGGTTATAAGTTTCAAGTCCTACACGAATCTCCACAATTACTTGTGATTAAAAATGGAGTAGTGGTTGCTCATGAATCTCATGGTGGAATAAATGGTATTGATTTGAGTAGTTTTGTTTAGTATCAGAATGATTATATGTAAAATTCAATAGTTCCAACAAAAGACTTAAGACCGCTACGCTGTTGGAATAAAGAATCAAGACTGTATTATAATTATTTGATGATGTTATGGTTCTAATTTATAAAATTATTAAAATTTCTGAATGAATATTTGTAACAATTATTACCTAGTTTCTACTAATAAATAAAGAATATTTAAGAATTATGGGTGGAGAAGGAAGCATGTCTGCTGCAAATTTAAGTTTAAAACAAAATAGAACCCTTTTAAAAAGGAACAGTTTCAAGGGTGGTACAAATCTATATCTTCAAAGTTCTGGGAAAACAAAAATAGAATTTAAAAAGGTTAGCCCTGAAGAATAAGAATTGATAATAGAAAAGATTAGAAAACAACATAAGAAAAAAGTAAAAAATGAAATTATTTTTTTTATTGTCTCTATTTTTCTAACAATTGCTATCGTTTATTATTTTATTACCTAATTTGATGAATTATTAATATTACAATTATTACTTATAAACAGGAAGCAGTTTCGTTTTTACCTCACCAAAACCAATTCGTGTGCCATCTTTTTCGCAGTATCCACGCATAATAACTGTATCGTTATCATTTATAAATTTGCGTTCGGTACCATCTTTCATTTTAATAGGTTTTTCGCCACGCCAAGTCAATTCTAACATAGAACCATAAGAATCTGGAGTAGTACCAGAAATCGTTCCGCTTCCCATCATATCACCCGAATTTACAGGACAACCATTAGACGTATGATGTGCTAACTGCTGCGCCATATTCCAGTACATATATTTAAAGTTTGTATTGCTAACTATAGTTTCTTTAGCACCTTTGGGTTGTATGGCAGCTTCAAGGCTAATATCAAAGCTCTTTTTTCCTTTATATTGTAAATAAGGTAATTGCTGTTTTATAGGTTTCGGACTTTCAACTCTGAAAGGATCTAGAGCATCTAAAGTAACAATCCAAGGAGAAATTGAAGACGCAAAACTTTTAGATAGAAAAGGACCAAGTGGCACATATTCCCATTTTTGGATATCGCGAGCAGACCAATCGTTAAATAACACCAAACCAAAAATGTATTCTTCAGCTTCTTGAATAGGAATTGGTTCTCCTAAATCGTTAGCATCTGTAGTAATAAAAGCCATTTCTAATTCGAAATCTACTAATTTTGAAGGTCCAAAAACAGGTTCTTTAGCTCCAGCAGGAAGCGTTTGTCCTTGTGGTCTGTGTACAGGAATTCCGGAAGGTATTATAGAAGAACTACGACCATGATAACCTACTGGAATATGCAACCAGTTTGGCAACAAGGCATTATCAGGATCTCTAAACATTGTTCCAACATTAGTAGCATGTTCTTTGCTAGAGTAAAAATCGGTATAATCTCCTATTTGTACTGGTAATTGCATTTCAATTTCATCTAATCTAAAAAGAACAATCTCTTTTTGTTTGGTGTTGTTTTTAAGTGTTGAATTGTTACTGTCAAATATTTCAGCAATTCTATTTCTAACCAACCTCCAGGTTTTTCTACCATCTGCAATAAAATCGTTTAAAGTGTCCTGAAGGAAAATATCTTCCGTTAAAGGAATTTCATCAAAATAACCTAATTGATGTAGAGCACCTAAATCTATTGCAGTATCTCCAATTCGAGTTCCAATTGTTATAATGTCATTTCTTGTTAAAAATACACCAAAAGGAATATTTTGTATTGGGAAATCGGAATTTTTACCGACGTGAAGCCACGATATTCTATCTGGATTGTTAGCTGATAATGACATATTTATTGTTGATTAGTTGTTATTAAATTATATTCAAATATATGTTTTTTGGAGTATTAAACTAAATGTATTTATTATTTTTGGCTTTAAATTTAATGTAAAAATAATTTATGCAACGCGACGAACAAATTTTCGAATTAATACACGCTGAGAATGACAGACAATTAATGGGTTTAGAGTTAATTGCTTCAGAAAATTTTGTAAGTGACCAGGTTATGGAAGCTGCAGGTTCTGTATTAACAAATAAATATGCTGAAGGCTTGCCAGGGAAAAGATATTATGGAGGCTGTGAAATAGTTGATGAAGTAGAGCAGATAGCAATTGATAGAGCAAAAACATTATTTGGAGCAGTTTGGGCAAATGTGCAACCACATTCTGGAAGTCAAGCAAATACTGCTGTTTTTGCTGCATGCTTAAAACCTGACGATACAATTTTAGGATTCGACTTGTCGCATGGCGGACATTTAACACATGGCTCACCAGTAAATTTTTCAGGTAAATTATATAACCCTGTTTTTTATGAAGTAAAGAAAGATACAGGAATAATTGATTATGAACATGTTGAAGCCGTTGCTAAAAAAGAACAGCCAAAACTTATTATTGCAGGTGCTTCGGCATATTCTCGCGATATGGATTTTAGACGTTTTAGAGCAATAGCAGATAGTGTTGGTGCTATTTTAATGGCAGATATTTCGCATCCTGCAGGTTTGATTGCCAAAGGAATTTTAAACGACCCAATTCCGCATTGCCATATTGTAACAACAACTACGCATAAAACTTTGCGAGGTCCAAGAGGAGGAATGATATTAATGGGAGAAGATTTTGATAATCCGTTTGGAATACGCTTGAAGAATGGTAATCTTCGTAAAATGTCTTCTTGGTTGGATTCTGCTGTGTTTCCTGGAAATCAAGGAGGACCATTAGAACATATTATAGCGGCTAAAGCAATTGCTTTTAGTGAGGCTCTAACCGATGAATTTTTGCATTATATAATTCAAGTTAAGAAAAATGCTGAAACCATGGCAAAGGCATTGGTTAAAAGAGATTATAACATAATTTCTGGAGGAACTGACAACCATATGATGCTTATAGATTTGCGTAACAAGAACATTACTGGTAAAGATGCCGAACAAGCTTTAGTTAAAGCAGACATTACAGTAAATAAAAATATGGTACCTTTTGACGATAAATCGCCATTTGTAACATCTGGAATTCGTGTTGGTACAGCAGCAATTACTACCAGAGGATTAAAAGAGATTGATATGGAAGGAATTGTAGATTTAATGGATGAAGTAATAAACAATTATGAAAGTGAAATTGTTTTAGAGTCTGTTGCAATAAGAGTGAATGCGATGATGGAAGATTTACCTTTGTTTGAGTTATAGCTTTTTGTTAAATGTGAATTTAACCCAGTCTTGAGGATATATTTGTTTTATTTATAATAACACGTATTTAATATTTTAAAAGTTATTTCAAAAGAGCTATTATTCTGTTGTCAAGTAGTCTAAATCTCTAATATTCGATCTAGTGTTTCTTGTATGTTCAATTTAGTAGTATCTATAATATTAAGATATTCAGGCCATTTGTATTCTGAAAGTTCTGTGTTTAAAATATCCACTCTGTCTTTCATTTGGTTTTCAATTATTCGCAATTTATCTCTTCGATGATTTTCTTTTAAATCACATTTTAACAAAACACATTTTATGTTTACATTTCTAAATTCATTTTCAAGGTTGTTTTTGAGTTTATCCAAACCCAGAGGAGTCCAAACATTTTCGATTGCAACAGGCATATTATGTTTTAGATATTCTTTAGTTGATACAAAACTCAAATCGGCAATTAACAATTCTTCTTTTATTGAAAAACGATCGTAGATTTTGTTATGTATCCAATTCCTAAAATAATCAGATTCAATTACTACTCCTTTTTTTAGTTTAGCCCATTTTTTTGAAATTGTTGATTTTCCAACTCCACACCCTCCTGTAAGTATTAGAATTTCTTTCATTATAATCAATCTTCAAACTCAATACTTTCATAAGCTCCAAGATCTGGAGTTGCACTTCGAGTGGTGTTTAAAATATCAATGTTTAAATTTCCAAAAATAATTCCAATATTGTCTGCAGATGAGCCATTCGGAATTTGAAGCCTATTATTATTAGGATCTAAAAATTCAGGATCTTCATTAAAAATTACATTTTCATATAATGCGACATTGTCAAAATCGTAAATATCTCCTGTAAAATTGTTACTACTATTATCAAACCGAATTAAGCAATTCGTGAATTTAAAATTAAATGTTTCAGAATCATCCTTATCTAATATTAGCTCTGGATTATCATTTCCGTAAATAATACAGTTTGTAAAGTTGGCTTCATCTAAAGGATTTGTAAATGTTGTATTCTCTTCATCTATAATAAAATTGTTTAATAAAACAGAAGGAAATTGTCTAAAACTATTATTCCAATAGTTTGCAAAGGTGGAATGTACAAAGTTGTAACTGCCACCAAAAGTGCCACCAAAAGAGGATTGTCCACTGTTATTTATTACTACATTTTCTCCGTTAATAGAAGTTCCTCTTCCTAAAATCCCAAAATTACTGGAGTTGTAAATTTGTGTATTTGTTATGGTTAGTTTACTGTTAATATCTTTATTACCATCACTTAAAATTCCAACTGTACTGTTTTTAATTGTAGCATGATTAAATTCGTTATCTACACTACCATTAAACAGCCAAATGGTTTGCCATTGTCCTGGAACGTCTTCAAAACTAGGTTCTAATCGGTCGCCAGAAAAAACAACTTCGCCTTCCATAAGGTCTAGGTCGTTACTTGGTAATCCATTTACTTTAAGCGATCCTCCATCAGTAATAAGCAAACCAGAATTGGCATGAAAATGAACTCTTGCTCCAGCATTAATTGTTAAGGTTTTACTATCATCTACAGCTGCATAACCATAAATTACATGAGGTTTTTCGTTTGTGAAGGTAAGTTCAGTATCTGTTAAAAAGCGTCCTTGTATTGTGGTTTCATCATCATTACCATCGCCATCAATATCAAAAGTTAAGGTTTCAATAATACCTTCTGCTGAACGTTGCGGAAAAATAAAAACAGCATCTTTTACAAGCGTAACTAATTCTACTTTTTGAAGATTTTCTCCAGCATCAAACTCAATAGCATCAGTATATAAAAATTGTGTTTGTAAAGCTGCTAATGCTTGAATATCTATAGTAGTTTCAATAAAAATAAACATACTGTCTTTAGCTAGAATTTCGACGTTTTCAAACTCTTTACCTAAAGTTGAGCCTGAACCAGTCATTCCATCTACATTTAAACGATACATTGAATTTTGTCCTTGACTTAATCTTAAAGCCGGAATGACAATATCTGTATTACTTCTATTATACACTTTAAGGTTATAAGTACTCGAACCAATATTTGTAAAAACGGTATCGAGATAAACAGTATCTTTTGAAAACTGAAGACTTCCTGTACTTGGATTAAAATCAAAATCTTTTCGACAAGAACTCCATAAAATTAATACTGTAATGCAAAGGGTAAAATATAAGTAGCGTTTCATTTGTTAAAGATAAATTTTCAAACTAAATATCATTTTATTTTTTAGAAAAAAAAATTAAATGCCCATTATGGGCTAAAAATATAACTTTTGAAAACATGAAATAGTATAAAGTCATTTTTTAATTAAACAAATTCGCAATTTCAGAATTGATTCTTGTTGGACGTAAAGTTTTATAACTCATTAAACACCATTTGGTTTCAGAAATTATAAGAAGTTTTTGGGATTTGTTATGATACATTTCTACAATACGAGTAGAAGTAATACCATCTGTTTTTATGACATAGGTTTTAAGCTTAACTATATCGTTTAATAATGCCGAATTCTTGTATTGAATTTTATGACTTAAAAGCACCCAGAAATATTCTTCACAAAGATCTTTTGAAGCATTTTGTAGCCAATGCTCTTTTGCAACATCATTTACCCATTTTACATAACGCACATTATTAACATGGTTTAGCTCGTCTAAATCATCTTTGGTAACAGTTATAAATTTTTCAAATACTTGCATTGGTTTATTGTTCAATAATTTCTATTTCAAACAATTTATCCCAACGTTTTCCGGTTACAAAAATGGTTTTAGTTTCTGAGTTATAGGCTATACCATTTAAAACATCTAATCCTTTATGTTGAGTGACTTTCTTTTTTAAAGACCTAAAATCTATAACACCTTCAATAGCTCCATTATTAGGGTTTATAATAGCAACACCATCTAACTGATATCTGTTTGCATAAATTTTTCCTTCAACCCATTCTAGTTCATTCATACCAACAATTTTCCCTTTGTTAGTATAGGTTTGAATAAACTCTTGCTCTTCTAAAGTCTCAGGTTCAAGAATCCAAATCTTATCTGTGCCATCAGATTTATAGAGTTGTTTTCCGTCATTACAAATTCCCCAACCTTCTTTACTTTTACCATAATTGAAACTGCTTTTTTTATCAAATGTTTCTAAATCATAAATAAAGCCTACATTATTTTGCCATGTCAACTGGTAGATATTGTTATTTAAAATAGTGAGTCCTTCACCAAAATATTCCTTTGCTAAATCAATATTTTTCAACACTTCACCAGTTTTATAATCTACTTTTCGAAGTTTGGATTCTCCATGCTGTCCAGTGCTTTCATAGAGTTCTCCATTAAAAAACTCTAAGCCTTGCGTATATGAAGTAATATCGTGTGGATATTCGTTAACAATTTTGTAGGTATAAACTTTTGGTGGTTCACTGTTTAAAATAGTAATTGATGTTGAAGTAATTTGAGTTTTTCCTTCAAAAAATATAGTAGCATCTATAGTTTGCTTTCCTAGTTTAAAATCGTCTAGATTTTGGTCATTGCCTATTTGTTTTCCATCAAGAGTATAAACAACAGAATCTATGCTATATTGTTTTTGGTTTTTAATTGAAAGGTTAAATGTTTCATTATTAACAATAGTTTTTCCTTTAATATTAGTAACTATAGAAAAATCATTTTTTTTGTGATTAGAATTACTTCCACATGACAGTACAATTACGCTTAAAATAATGATAGATAGAAATTTAAAAACACGCATGAATTTGATAATTTATTGAGCAAGTTATTTATTTAAATTCAGATTAAAAAATCATTGTCCAACTATTAAAAGATTGTATCTTTGCAGTCGGCAAGTCCTACACAACTAGCTCCTGTTGAATCCTCCAGGGCGGGAACGCAGCAAAGGTAAATGGTTGTAGCAGTGTGATGTAGGTAGCTTGCCTTTTTTTTTGTGCTTATCCTAAATCCTTTCCAACGGAAAGGACTATTTTCTCTTTCATCAATTCGTTTCTTTATTTTATTTCAATAGTGTATTTTTGAAGTCTTTAATGTTCAATTATGTCTAAAGTCGTTTTAATAACTGGTGCTTCTTCAGGAATAGGAAAATCAATTGGCGAATATCTTACCCAAAAAGGCATGACTGTTTCTGGCACGAGTAGAAATCCTCAAAATTATCCTGACAGTAAGTTTCCTATTATTGCTTTAGATGTAGCAAATAATGATAGTATTTTAAGTTGTATTCAAACTGTATTAGATGCTGAAGGAAGAATAGATGTAGTTATTAATAATGCTGGAGCAGGTATTACAGGACCAATAGAAGAAATTCCTGAAGCAGAAATTAAACGAAATTTTGAAACCAATTTTTTTGGTCCAATTAATGTGATTAAGGCAGTTCTGCCTCAAATGCGAAAACAAAATTCTGGATTAATTATTAATATAACCTCTATTGCAGGTTATATGGGATTACCTTATCGTGGCATTTATACTGCAAGTAAAGGCGCGTTAGAGCTTATTACTGAAACCTTTAGAATGGAAATAAAAGATTTTAATATTCAAATGACTAATATCGCTCCAGGTGATTTTGCAACCAATATTGCTGCTGGACGTTTTCATGCTCCTATAAAAGAAAATTCACCTTATAAAGAAAAATATGGAAGTGTTTTAAAAGCAATTGATGAAGATGTAAATAAAGGAAACAATCCTATTGACATGGCTAAAACTGTTTATAAAGTTATAAAAACTAAAAAGCCAAAAATACACTATAAAGTAGGTGCATTTATGCAAAAATTTTCAATTGTATTAAAGCGGATTCTTCCAGATAAAGTTTATGAAAAGCTATTACTTAATCATTATAAATTATAAAGAATTGCGCTTTAACATTTCTTATAAAATAAGTTGATTAGATTCAGAAACGGATTCAGAATAAATTGTAAATTCGCAACAAATTATAACACAACTAAAAACACCACCACATAATGAAATTTTTTATTGATACAGCTAATTTAGATCAAATAAAAGAAGCTCAAGATCTTGGAGTTCTTGATGGTGTAACAACCAATCCTTCATTAATGGCTAAAGAAGGCATTACAGGACATGACAATATTTTAAAACACTATGTGGACATTTGTAATATTGTAGATGGAGATGTAAGTGCAGAAGTGATTGCTACAGATTTTGAAGGCATGATAAGAGAAGGAGAGGTATTAGCCGAATTGCATGAACAAATAGTTGTAAAACTGCCAATGATTAAAGATGGTATAAAAGCAGCTAAATATTTTAAAGATAAAGGTGTTAAAATCAATGTTACTTTAGTATTTTCTGTAGGTCAAGCATTATTAGCTGCAAAAGCAGGTGCGACTTATGTGTCTCCTTTTATTGGGCGTTTAGATGATGTTTCAACAGATGGATTAAATTTAATTTCTGAAATTCGTCATATCTATGATATTTATGGTTTCGAAACTCAAATTTTAGCAGCTTCCGTACGTCATACAATGCATATAATAGATTGCGCTAAATTAGGAGCAGATGTTATGACAGGACCTTTAAGTGCTATTGAAGGCTTATTAAATCATCCGCTTACAGATATTGGTCTTGCAAATTTTTTAGCAGATTATAAAAAAGGAAATTAGAAAGTTTATGCTCTAAAATAAGAATATAAAAAAAGCGCAATTTGTGGTTTTTTTTATTTCAGTTTGTTTAATTCTTTTTTAAAGTTTCTGTTAAACATATTGGCATTAGATGCAACAATGTATTTGTCTTTATTAACTATCATAACTTTATAGATATAGTTAATAGCTAAAATCTTTTTTGCTGCTTCAGGATTTCTAAATCTAAATTCATTATCCAATACAAAATTATTCTCTTTCAACAATCGTTTCCAAACAGATGAACTACCAGAATTAATATTAATAGAAATAAAGTCTAGGTTAGGGTATGCTTCTTGTAGCTCTAAAACTTTTTTGTGGCTATTCTTAAAATGACTTTTACTGGCTTTAGTCCAAAAATAAACTACTGTTGGTTTGCTAAAAATGGTATTAATATTAGAAGTTTCATTTATATTATTAACAATTTCAACATCAGGAAATCTATTTCCTGGTCGTAATTTTTTTAGTGTGCTATATAAATTAGTGATTTGTTCAGTATGTTCACTATCTGTACTTTTTTCTATGTAAGAGTTAAATAAAACATCAGAATCTTTAACAGATTTGCAATACGATAAAAAGTTACGAGTTGCATATTTTAAAAGATTATTCTTAATAGCTTTATTGCCTACAAGACTATCAATTAAATGTATTTTGTTTAAATTATAATCTATAGAGTTTCTATCAAAAATAGAATCATTTGTAGTTTCAAAATACTTGTCTAAAGCTAAATTGTTAAAATGAGGAAATAAGAAATTGTAATAAGGATAAAAATCTTTTAATTCTTCATCGTTATAATTTATTGTTTTTCTAAACGCATAAAAATCTTTTGGTAATGAATCATGTTTTACTAGCTTATAATTACCGTAATATCTAAAAGGATACAGTTCTTTTTGAGCATAATAACTAAAGTCAATACTTGCTTTTGCAACTTTATTAAACAACTCCGAGTTAGGATAATTTTCGTCATAAACTTTAAGATTGTTATACTTGTTTAACCTTAAAGAATCTATTTTATGTTGAAATTGTTCTGGGGCTAACTTGCTAAATTTGTACATCATCTTATCTTCAGAATCAAGTGACAAATATAAATTTATTAGATAGTTGTTTTTTTTAGATCCTTTGCCAGTAAACACAAGAGATTCATCAAAATCTATGGTATTAAGCCTTAACATGATACTATCGTTTGGCTCTAAAATTACTATCTGGTATTCTCCTCCATGAACAAACGAATGTAAACCAGAGTTAAGATTTTCAACTTTATGAAGAAACCTATTATTTTCATCCAAGTATAGTGTATCTATTGGAACTGCATTATCATAGAGTACTAAATAATCATTATTCGGATTAATTATTTCACCACCAAAATAAGCTTGTCCACAACTGTTATCTTTGGTATTACAGCCTAATAGTGTTATAGATAATAAAATATATACTATTAAATGTTTCATATTAAAATTTATTAGAGAATACACTTTACGTTCTCTAATTTCGTACAAAAATATACTTTGCATACTAAAAGCGTTGTTAAGGCGTTGTTAAATCTTATTTAAGGATAGCTTTTATTTGCTTAATCGATTGATTTTTCTACTTTTGCGGCGAATTTAAACAAAAAATAATGTTATCAGTTTCTAACTTATCTATTCAATTTGGTAAACGTATCCTTTTTGATGAGGTAAATACAACATTCCACAATGGTAATTGCTACGGAATTATTGGTGCTAATGGTTCAGGAAAATCAACTTTTTTAAAGATTTTAACTGGAAATCATGATGCAACTTCTGGACATGTACATTTAGAAGTAGGTAAACGTATGTCTGTGCTTGAGCAGAATCATAATTTGTACGATGAGCATCCTGTTTTAGAAACTGTAATAATGGGTAACAAGCCCTTGTTTAAGATTAAATCTGAAATAGATGCATTATATGCCAGTTATTCAGATGAAAATGCCGAGAAAATAGGAGAGTTACAAGTACAGTTTGAAGAAATGAATGGTTGGAATGCAGATAGCGATGCAGCTGCTTTATTATCAAATTTAGGAATTAAAGAAGTGTTTCATTACACCTTAATGAAAGACCTCGATGGGAAACAAAAAGTAAGAGTTTTATTGGCACAAGCCTTGTTTGGTAATCCAGATGTGTTAATAATGGATGAGCCTACTAATGACCTAGATTACGAAACAATTTCATGGTTAGAAAATTTTCTGGCTAATTATGAAAACTGTGTAATTGTAGTCTCTCACGACAGACACTTTTTAGATGCTGTTTGTACACATATTTCTGATATCGATTTCTCTAAAATAAATCATTACTCTGGTAATTATTCGTTTTGGTATGAGTCTTCGCAGTTAGCAGCAAGACAACGTTCACAGCAGAACAAAAAAGCAGAAGAGAAGAAAAAAGAACTAGAAGAATTTATAAGACGCTTTTCGGCAAATGTTGCTAAATCAAAACAAGCAACTAGCAGAAAAAAAATGATTGATAAACTTAATATATCAGATATTAAGCCTTCAAGTCGTCGTTATCCTGCTATTATTTTTGAAAGTAATAGAATAGCTGGAGACCAAATTTTAAATACCGAAAATTTAGCTGCTTCAATTGATGGAGACGTACTGTTTCAAAAAATTGATATTAATCTCTCCAAAGGAGATAAAGTAGTTGTGTTTTCAAAAGACTCAAGAGCTACAACTGCTTTATATCAAATTTTAACTGGTAATGAAACAGCAGATACAGGAAAATTTGCATGGGGAATTACCACATCACAATCATATTTACCATTAGAAAACAGTAGTTTTTTTAATAATAGATTAACTTTAGTCGATTGGTTGCGTCAATGGGCAACAACCGAAGAAGAACGTGAAGAAGTTTATGTTCGTGGGTTTTTAGGCAAAATGATTTTTAGCGGAGAAGAAGCCTTAAAAACGGCTAATGTTTTATCTGGTGGAGAGAAAGTGCGTTGCATGTTATCTCGTATGATGATGATTCGTGCCAATGTATTACTATTAGACGAGCCTACTAACCATCTGGATTTGGAAAGTATTACAGCTTTTAATAATTCGCTTAAAAACTTTAAAGGCACTGTGTTATTTACCACACACGATCACGAGTTTGCACAAACTGTAGCAAATCGCGTTATCGAGTTAACGCCAAATGGAATTATAGATCGTTATACTACATTTGATGAATATATGCAAGATTCTAAAATTAAAGCATTAAGAGATAAAATGTCTGCTGTTACTGTTTAATTAGTATATATAAAACAAAATTTCCCATTGTTAATAGCCTATTTTAACTGTCTGAAATATAATGACATAGCATTTAATTTATATTATTTTATGCATTATGTTGCATATATACAACATAATGTTATATATTTATACTATGGAAAGTAGAAATATTTATAATAGAATTGCTGTTCTTCGCAAAGAGAAATTACTGACAAGAAAAGAACTTGCGGATAAAATTGGAGTTAATTTTCAAACGATTGGTTATTTGGAACGTGAAGAATATAATCCGAGTTTAGATCTGGCCTTTCGCATTGGCAAAGTATTTGATTTGCCAATTGACATCATTTTTTCTACTGAACCATTAAAACCCTTAAGTCAATTGTTAAATAATAATAAAGAAAAATAATTATGGCACTAAAAAAATCAAATAATAGTAGAAAAGTTGGAGTAGCTCTAACTTTATTCAGCTTATTAGCTATGGTAATTGTATTCGAATATTATAAAATTGATCGAGGACATATCAATTTTATAATCATTGAAATAATTGTTTTCATTGTGTTTTTAGTAAGCTTCACTAAAACTTTTATTAAAACCGGCTTATGGAAATTTACCCACAAACCATTGAAAAAACTGGATGAAAGAGAAATCGAATTAACAAGTAAATCATTAAGATATGCTTATGGGATTTTTACAGTACTCGTATTGGGTTTGTTATTATCATTAGCAGTAACCAATTTGTCAATAGATGTTGTGTTAGTAGCATCATTAATACTGTTTGCACATATCTTACCTGCATCTGTAATTGCGTGGACTGAAAAATAAGTTTTACTAAATGTACATCAACAGGAGGAACAAAATATATAACCTGTTAAAAACCATACATTTGGTGAGTTTTTTATATCTGCATTTCCGCTTTAACATTTTCAACAACAGGAACAGCTTTCTCCAATTCATCATTATGGACATAAATTTCAATCAATCTAGGATAATCAGTTACTAAAACTGCTCGTAAACCAGTTTTAAAATCATCTTTTAAAATGGGTTCTATACCAATATCTTCAAGACGTGATTGAATAAGTTGAGCAATAATAAAACTTCCAGTGAATATTTTTGTATAATGTGTTTCCATAACTTAAAAGGGTTTAAGTTCTCTTTTAAAGATACAAAAAAACAATTCAACTTGTTAATTTTAGATAAAGAATAAAAAATTAAAAAGGCATTAATTCAAGCTGATTTTCAAAATTATCGTGTAGTTTATTCTTAATCTTAAGAGCTGAATAGTTACGTTATAAACTTTTATAAAAGTTTTTAAAATGTACCAACAATTCCTATTTGATTTGTGCTAAACTTAAAATTCCACGAAATGGTCTTTTCTTTTTTTGGATAGGAATAGGCATTGGAGTTGAATAAATAATTATCAATACAATCTACTACAATAATACTCAAAGCAGTACTAAATGTAATATCTGTGAGCCAATGAGCACCATCTAACAACCTTGATATTGGAGCGATAGAACCTAAAGTATAAATTCCGATTTTAGTCAAAGTACCGTCAAACTGTTTAGCAATAGAATGTGCTTAGTTATAGATAGTATAGTATGTCCAGAAGGAAACGAATGAAATTCAGAAGCTTTAGAAAAAGGATCAAAAGAAGCACTTCCAATATTTGCAGTTGGACGTGCTCTACCTATTACATTTTTTCCTATACTTTGAAGTAATCCTGATGTAAAAGATGATGCAATAATTAGTACTCCCGTTTTTCTTACTTTCTCATTTTTACTAAATAATCCATAGCCATAAATACTAGCAGTAGCAACAAAATAGTTTTGCGGATTTCCTACATACCAACCAAAGTCTTTAATAATTTTAGGAACATTAGGCTCCTGTCTTGCAAAAAAGGTATTGGTTTCATCATCAATACTGGACATTACCACAGAGCCTAGCACCATGATACCTAGAGTGGTAAAGTCTTTTTTCTTCCAGTATGCAGGACGTGTAAATGAATGCTTTATTCCTCGAAATGCGGTTTTAGCATCATACTTTAACAATTGCCAGATTGTAGTTGTATCACTTGTCTTGTTAAGTTGTAATTGTTGTGCGCACACTTTAGTAAAACAAAGCATAAATAAGAGCGATATAAGAATTACTGTATTATTACGCATATTATTATCTCAATTCTGCTCCAAGCTGTTTTTCAAAGTTGGCTTGCAGCTTACTCATAATCTTATCAATCTGCTTATCTGTAAGGGTTTTACGCTCGTCTTGTAATGTAAAACTAACCGCATAACTCTTTTTGCCTTTAGGTAAGTTTTTACCTTGATATACATCAAATAAATTAATGTCTTTTAGTAATTGATTTTCGGTTTGTTTTGCAATAGCTTGTATGTCACTAAAGTTTACTGCATCGTCAAGAAGTAATGCAAAATCACGTTTTACTGCTGGATATTTAGGAATATCTTTAAATGTAATTGCATTGTGCTTGGCAGCTTCTAAAACAGCATCCCAATTAAAATCGGCATACAAAACCTCTTGAGAGATTCCGAAATGCTTTAAAATCGATTTTTTGACCAATCCAAATTCTACAAGTTTGATTTTACTTAAGCTAAGTTGCAAGCCTTCACTAAATACATCGTTTTCAATTGTTGATTCTTTAAAACGTGTAATTCCTAAACGTTCTAAAGTTGAGATAATCGTTCCCTTTAAATAAAAGAAGTCGCTTTTTTGATCCCGATAGCTATCGGGAGGAGTCGTCCAACTATCAGTAGTTTTATTTCCTGTAACCAAAAGACTTAAATGTTTGTATTCTTCGCGATTACCATTGTAATCATGATAAGTTTTACCAAACTCAAATAATTTTAGATTGTTCCGTTTTCTATTTAAATTATAAGATATTGCTTCTAATCCTGAAAATAATAAAGACTGTCGCATGACGGACAAATCATTGCTTAAAGGATTTAACATAATTACATTATATTCTTCTTTTAGTTGTTCGCTTAATGCAGTGTAATTTGGTGTAGTAAGCGAATTGGCCATAATCTCATAAAATCCTTGAGAGACTAATTGATTACCAATAATATTCTGCAATTTATAATCTTCAAATCTTGAAGAATTAGAAATTGATGCGTTTAGTTTTTCGGTAGTATTTATGTTATTATAACCATACACACGCAATATTTCTTCAATAACATCAGCTTCACGTTGTACATCATTTCTGTAGGCTGGAACGGTTAATCCTAAACCTGTTTCGGTAACATTATTTACTTTAATGTCGAGTGATGTTAAAATGCGTTTTATAATTTCATGCGGAATTTCCTCACCAATAAGGCTTGTAGCTTTATCGAAACTTAATCTTACCTGAAAGTCTTCAATTTTATTTGGGTAAATATCTACAATATCGCTTGTAATTTCTCCTCCTGCAATGTCTTGTATCAATAACGCAGCACGTTTTAAAGCATACTCTGTAATGTTTGGGTCGATACCACGCTCAAATCTAAATGAAGCATCAGTATTTAATCCATGTCGTTTTGCACTTTTACGAATACTTACAGGATTAAAGTATGCACTTTCTAAAAAGATACTTGTTGTACTTTTAGAAACTCCAGAATCTATACCACCAAACACACCAGCGATACACATTGGTTTTTCGCCATCACATATCATTAGGTCTTCTTCATGAAGCTCACGTTCTATCTCATCTAAAGTTATAAACTTTGTACCAGATTTAAGGGTTTTAACTTCAATTTCACCACTTTCAATTTTTGATGCATCAAATGCATGGAGTGGTTGCCCAAGCTCATGTAACACATAATTAGTAGCATCAACAATATTATTTATTGGAGTTAGACCAATAGCTTCTAAGCGATGTTGTAACCAAGCAGGAGAGTCTTCTACTGTAAGTCCAGTAATGGTCACACCACAATATCTAGGTGCTAAATCTTTATTTTTAACATCGACATCAATTATTAAAGTCCTGTTATCTACATGAAACGCACTAATAGATGGCGTAATGAGTTCTAAATTAACCTCTTTTTGTAAGAGACCAGCTTTTAGGTCTCGAGCTATCCCTAAATGACTCATGGCATCAGCGCGATTAGGTGTTAAACCAATTTCAAAAACTTGGTCGTTTTCAATATCAAATATTTCAGAAGCAATAGTTCCAACTTTTATTTTTTCATCCAAAACCATGACTCCATCATGAGATTTACCAAGACCTAATTCGTCTTCGGCGCAAATCATTCCGTGACTTTCTTCACCACGAATCTTTCCTCTTTTAATGGTCCAAGCTTCACCATCTTCAGCATACAATGTAGTTCCAATAGTAGCTACAGGAACTTTTTGACCTTTTGCAACATTAGGTGCACCACAAACAATTTGCAAAGGTGTTTCGCCACCAATATTTACAGTTGTGAGTTTTAATTTATCGGCATTAGGATGTTTCTTACATGTTAAAACTTCTCCAATAATTACACCTTCTAAACCACCTTTTACAGATTGATAGGATTCTATGCCTTCAACCTCTAGCCCTAAATCTGTAAGTAATTCACTTGTTTGTTCGGGAGTCCAATCTGTTTTTATGAATTGTTTTAACCAATTGTATGAAATCTTCATAAACGATAAGCTGTATTTAAGTCTGTAAAGATAATAATACTTGCCTGTTAACGAAACTCTAACAATTTTTTTATGTAAGTATTTTGTTGTTTATTCGATTACCAATTTTAAAAACGATAACATGAAAAATTTTATGGTCTTTCTTTTAGCTGTTTTATTGTTTTCTTGTGTCGAAAATAATGGGGTTAAGAAACTGGAGATTGGAACGTATAGAGGCTATTTAGTAGCCCAAGACCACCAGGAAATGCCTTTTATTTTTGAAGTTATATCCGAACATAAATTAAATATTTACAATGCAGAAGAAGTTATTGAGGTGGACGAAATAGAGTATGTAAACGACTCTGTATATATTAAGTTGCCTTATTTTGAAACACTTATTGCTGCTAAGTTTGAAGGCAATAATTTTAAAGGACAATGGATAGAAGAAGACCGAGATAGGAGTGTGGCAATTGTTGCAGAATATAATAAAACACAACGCTTTGCTGAAACTAAAACAGAAAATGCTATTGATGTATCTGGAGTTTGGGAAGTAGCGTTTAACGATTACGGAAGACGCTATCCTTCTAAAGGTGTGTTTGAGCAAGAAGGCAATATCGTTACAGGAACCTTTAGAACTCCTTCTGGAGATTATCGTTTTCTTGAAGGTGTTGTAGATGCCGATACCTTAAAGATCTCTACTTTTGATGGTGCACATGCATTTTTGTTTAAAGCACATGTAAGCGATTCTACAATGCTTGGCGATTTTTATTCAGGAAACCACTCTAAAGAAACCTTTGTTGCAAAGCGTAATGCTAATTTTGAATTGCCTGATGCAAACACTTTAACGTTTATAAATGAAGGCTACGATACGTTTAATTTTTCGTTTCCAGATATCGAAGGTAATATGGTATCGTTTACAGACCAGCGTTTTAAAAATAAAGTAGTGTTGGTACAGTTAATGGGATCGTATTGCCCTAATTGTTTAGATGAAAGTAAATTTTATTCAAAGTTTTACGAGGCTAATAAAGATAAGGGTTTAGAGATTATTGCTTTAGCATTTGAAAATGCCAAAACCAAAGCAAAAGCCATAAAAGGGATTAAGCGCATGAAAGCACGTGTTGGTATGAATTACCCTATTTTATTGGCGCAAATAGGGACAAACGATAAAGGTAAAGCACAAGAAAAAATGCCAATGTTAAACAAAGTGCTATCTTATCCTACAACCATTTTTATAGATAAAAAAGGCTTGGTAAGAAAAATACATACAGGCTTTAATGGACCTGCAACTGGAGAAAAGTATATAAGTTTTAAAAAGGAGTTTACAGAATTTATTGATACACTTTTAGCGGAATAAATTTTAAATAGCGCTTATCTATGGACTAAACATACCAGAGGTCATTGAAACTTAAGTGTTTTAACATCTCTTTTTATACGAAAAGGCTTAGTGTAAATAGCTTGCAGCATTTATATCTATAGTTGTGCCAGTCGCATGATCTGCTAATCCACTTGCTAATAATGTAACAATTGGTGCAATATCTTTGGGTTCAGTAAATCTATCAAATGACAGATCTTTTAAAATATACTCTTCTCCATGCTCTTCAATTGTTTTTTGTATCATATCAGTTTTAACCCAGCCAGGCGCTAATACAAAGCAGGTAATACCATCCTTACCAAACTCCTTTGCTATTGATTTACTTAATGAAACCACTCCTCCTTTTGATGCTGCATAAGCTAGAAATTTTGCCGTCTCTCCTCTAAAAGCTGAACGAGAAGCCATATTGATTATTCTTCCGCATTTTCTAGTTTTAAAATGTTGAATGGCTAAGTTACAGAGGATACCAATTGCTCTTAAGTTTATCGACATTGTTTTATCCCATTCGTTAACCCAATTTTTACTATTTAATGGAGACGATATTGCAATTCCTGCATTATTTACAATTACATCAATATGGCCAAATTCTTTTAGTACACTATTGAATAACATTTCGCATTCAATAGGATCTTCCAAATCTGCCTTAAATATTTTTGACTTATTACCTATACTCTGCATAACTGTTTCAGCCGATTCTTTATCATTGTTATAATGTATTGCAATTCTTGCACCAGATTTACCTAATTCTTTTGAAATAGCTGCACCTATTCCACGACTGGCACCTGTAACCAGGATATTTTTTGTGTGTAAGTCAATTTTCATAATTGTCAAAATATTTTAGCTGAATAAATTTTAAATAAGGCTTATCGTCTCGTATAACGTTTCTTAACGGATTTAAATCTTTAAATATTCCGCCTTTTTCTTCAAAACTACAAAGAAAGGTTGGATTCTCCAGCAGGAAATTCAGCCGTTACGAACGTTATGCGTTGTTGTACGCTGGCTTTTATCTTAAAAATTTAATTTGAGGATAATACATCAAATCTTTTTCATTACTAATTCTTAATGTATTTAATAATACATAAATTAAATTAATGAAATACATAAATCCAGTCACAGTAAAGACTATGCTTAAAGTAAGACTTTCTAAAAGTCCGATTTTTGAAAGGAGAAACAATAAAAAAGGAATAAAGAACAGAAGTATTGTCCATGTTATCTCAAAGTTAATCACATCTCTTCCTAATTTTTTGATGTTTTTGATTTTGTCTTTTCTTGATGTCCATAATATGAATGGCACTAAAATCCCAAGCATTGGAAAAAACAAAAATGTAAGTGCAGAAAGATTTAGAAATATCAAATATCTTTTGTCCTCTTTTATTACCCAATCAATTAATTCATCTGGATTTACATTCAATGCATTTGATAATCGTTTGAGTGAGTCTCCAGTTGGATTTGTATCGCCATTTTCAATCCGTTGAATAGTTCTTAAACTTAGACCTGATTCATCGGCAAGAACTTCTTGAGACTTACCTTTTTGATTTCTTAATTCTTTTAATCTTATTGCTAAGTGGTTCTTATTCATTTTCTATAGTATTAGTTTTCATTGCTACAGTTTTTTTGTTTCGCATGATAGCAAGTGTTATTGAACCCAGTAAAAATCCAGGGATAATTTGAATCAGAGAACCGTAAACCACTTGATTTAATATTGCTTGTGCAAAATTATTAAAATAAAAGCCATAATGAGTTCCTATTTCCCATTTAGTATCAATCCACCAAAGTATAGAGACAGGAAATCTTGAAATTGGTGAAAATATAATTAAACTTAAAAGGAGTAATAGATATGGGTGTTTTTCATTATATAATTTAATCCCCCAGTAAATGGCAAATACCAATGATAACCATAGTAATCCAATAATGAAAATAACACTTTCTGGTAGTCCAGAAAGTTCAAGGAAAAAACGAATTGGTGTAACAAACAACGCAACTATTATTGGTGTTTTTGCAAGGCTAAGTGCATGTTGAAATATTGTTTTTCGAGTTGTTACTTCTTTTTCTTTATTCTTCATTGTATAGATGTTTTTTTGTTCGAAACAAAAGTACTTCAGTGTACCGACATTGATGACGTCATAGTTATGACATCTTTGCGTCATCTATGCTACATCCTTTAAAAGCAGACAAATAAATAGTCTTTTTTGTTTGGGGATGAAGAATTAATGAGTTGAAAAATCAGAATGAAACTTCATTTTCAGCTTGCGTAGAAAGGTTAAGAGATATTCAGTTTCAATTGATTATATCGTCCGATACTGAAACAAGTTCAGCATAAATAAGCGAAGTTAGTTTTTTAAATTTAAGATTCAATTTAAATATTAATGATTTTGAAACGAGATATAACTGCAAATTAATTACACGCCATATTTCTTAAAGAATAGTTAATTAACAATACTCTAACAAGACCCAGTTTTATAAGTGGCTACTTTAGTGCTATAACAATCAAACAAAAATTTCTTATGAAAAAAATCAATCATTATCTAACCCTCGGAACATTGGTAATGTCTTTGTTTCTTTTAACAATTGATGCTAATGCACAATTAAAAACACCTAGAGGAAGCCAAAATGCTTCTGTAACACAAACTGTTGGAATTTCAAAAATTCATATTAATTACTCAAGACCAAGTGTAAATGATCGCGAGATTTGGGGAAAATTAGTGCCTTATGGCATGAACAATCTCGGATTTGGAACAGCTAAAGAATCGCCTTGGAGAGCTGGAGCCAACGAAAACACAATTATTAAATTTACAAGCGATGTAACTATTGAAGGTCAGCCTTTAGCAGCAGGAAAATATGGATTGCATATGATTGTGCATGAAGATAATAAGGCAACAGTTATTTTCTCAAAAAACCACACAGCTTGGGGAAGTTTCTTTTATGAGCCAACCGAAGATGCTTTACGAGTTGATGTACAAACTAATGCTATTCCGCATACCGAACAATTAACCTTTGACTTTATTAATGTTGATGCTACTTCTGCAACGGCTGTACTTAATTGGGAGCAAAAACAAATTCCTTTTAAAGTTGAGGTAGATGTTACTAACATTGTACTAGCAGATATTAGACATAAACTACAAAATCAGCCAGGATTTAATCGTCAAACTTGGGAACAAGCAGCTAATTTTTCATTGAATAATGGTGGCGATTTAGATGAGGCTTTAGGCTGGATTAATGGTGCTATTGCTGGACAATTTTTCAGTCAAAAAACATTTGCTAATCTTCAAATTAAATCTAACATTCTTGTAAAGCAAAGTAAAGAAGATGAAGCAGTTGCAATTATGGATAAAGCTTTGCCTCTGGCAACTATTTTTCAAGTACACCAATATGGAAGAACACTAATTGGTCTTGGTAAAAAAGATAAGGCTTTAGAAGTGTATAAAATGAATGCCGAAAAGAATAAAGACACTTGGCCTGTACATTATGGATTAGCGAGAGCATATTCTGCTTTAGGTAATTATAGCACTGCACTTACTCATTTAAATAAGGCATTAGAGAATGCACCTAATGCTGCAAGTAAGGGTAGAGTACAAGCTAATATCGATAAACTTGAAAAAGGAGAAGATATCAATTAAAACACGAATAGTTTTTCTGTTTTGAAGCTCAGCTTCCAAAATTTTTTGGAATAGTTAAGCTTTTTTCTGTGTTAATATTTTCCTTTTTCTAAGTCTTTAAGAAATGTAATTCCAAATGTTTTTATACTTACTTAATTGCTTATAAGTGTGTAAAATTGCTTTGTTTTCGGGGTTTGTTAGCGAAGGGTCTTTTTTCAAAATCTTTTTTGCGTAATGTCTTGAGTGTTGTAAGATGTCGTTATCTTTTATAATATCTGCGATTTTGAGATTTAATATACCACTTTGTTGTGTTCCCATAATATCTCCAGGACCACGAAGGCGAAGATCGACTTCTGCTATTTCAAAACCATCGTTTGTTCTTACCATAGTTTCTAATCGAGTTTTACTATCGTTACTTAATTTGTGGCTTGTCATTAAAATACAAAAGCTTTGTTCATATCCACGACCAACACGTCCACGAAGTTGATGTAATTGTGATAAACCAAAGCGTTCGGCACTTTCTACTATCATAACGGAAGCATTTGGTACATCTACGCCAACCTCAATTACAGTAGTCGCTACCATAATTTGCGTTTCACCTTTTATGAAACGTTGCATTTCAAAGTCTTTATCGACTGGTTTCATTTTTCCGTGTACAATAGAGATTTGATAGTCTGGCAAAGGAAAATCTCTAACAATACTTTCGTAACCATCCATTAAATCTTTATAATCTAGTTTCTCACTTTCTTGTATTAATGGATAGACAATATAAATTTGTCGTCCTTTTTTAATTTCATCACGAATAAATCGGAAGACTTTCAGTCGGTTTTTGTCGTAGCGATGAACCGTTATTATGGGTTGTCTTCCAGGTGGTAATTCATCAATTATAGAGATGTCTAAATCGCCATAAAAAGACATTGCTAAAGTTCTTGGTATTGGTGTAGCCGTCATTACTAAAATGTGCGGAGGAGACGTGTTTTTTTTCCATAATTTACTGCGTTGTGCAACTCCAAATCGATGTTGCTCATCAATAATGGCGAGCCCCAAATTCTTGAATTTTACCTTATCTTCGAGTATGGCATGAGTGCCAATTATGATTTGTAATTCACCATTTTCGAGCGATTCGTGAATTTTCCGTCGTTCTAAAGTTTTACTTGAACCAGTTAACAGTTTTATACTGATGTTCAGCTTATTACAATACTCTAGTAATCCGTTATAGTGTTGGACTGACAAAATTTCAGTCGGAGCCATAAAGCACGCTTGAAAACCGTTGTCAAGTGCTATTAACATTGACATTAGGGCTACTATGGTTTTACCAGAACCAACATCACCTTGCAAAAGCCGATTCATTTGTGCATTGCTTCCTAAATCGTTTCTAATTTCTTTAAGAACTCGTTTTTGTGCATTGGTTAATTCGAATGCCAAATAGCTTTTAAAAAAGGTATTAAAGTAGTCGCCAACTTTTGTAAACGGAAAGCCTTTAATTTTTGATTTATGGATTAAATTTTTGCGAATTAATTGCAACTGAATGTAAAATAATTCTTCAAATTTTAATCGATATTGAGCCTTCGCTAACAGCTCTTGATTTTTTGGAAAATGGACATTAAAAAGGGCTTCAGATTTTGAAATTAATTTTAATTCAGAAATTAAATTATCAGATAGTGTTTCAACAAATTTCCCTTTGGTTTCTGTAAACAATTGTTGCATTATTTTGCTAATCACACGATTTGAAATGCCTTTATTCGATAATTTTTCAGTTGAAGGGTAAATAGGTTGCATTGCAGAGCGCATACTTTTTTTATAATCTTCAAGTAATTCCATTTCGGGATGAGGCATATTGTATTTGCTATTAAACCAATTTGTTTTTCCGAAAACGACATAATCTTTATCAAATTTTAAACTCTCTCTTATCCATTTATGACCTCTAAACCAAACCAATTCCATGTCTCCACTATCATCTTGAAACCTTGCTACCAGACGTTTGCTGCGTTTTTGAGGAACTTCTTTAACATCAACTATCTGTCCAATAATCTGCACATCTGCATTATTGCGCTGTAATTGATTTATCTTATAAAATTGTGTTCTGTCTATATAACGATTTGGAAATAAATTAATTAAATCTTGATAGGTATGAATGCCTAAC
>QMOV01000015.1 GCA_003650305.1 Bacteroidota bacterium
GCTGCCATTACAATAATAATTTATAACAAAGATATTTATTAAGAAGATATTTTTTTACATAAAAACTACTTATTTTCATACCCAAATAATTTGAAACACATTTATGAAACATCCACCAAATAAAAGTTCATTTTACATGGGAATTACTGTTTTGGATGTTCCATGTGACCTGTTTAAAAAAATATTATAAACACATGAAATCTATTGTTACATCGCAATATTCAATTCACTTTAATTCAACGTGTTATACCGAATTAAATGCATATTTACAGCATTCTAATTTTTCAAAAATATTTGTTATTGTAGATACAAATACACACAATTTTTGCTATGCATACTTTATTGCTAAAGTTGAAACCAATCTTAAAATTGAAATTGTAGAAATTGAAGCTGGAGAAATACATAAAAACATAGACACTTGTGTTGGTGTTTGGAATGCTTTGTCCGAACTTAATGCAGATAGAAAAAGCCTGATTATAAATCTTGGTGGTGGAGTAGTTACAGATTTAGGTGGTTTTGTCGCTTCAACTTATAAAAGAGGGTTGAAATATCTTAATATTCCAACATCGTTATTAGCGATGGTTGATGCTTCTGTAGGTGGAAAAACAGGTGTGGATCTAGATACTCTTAAGAATCAAATTGGGGTAATTAACACTCCCGAAATGGTACTTGTGGACACACATTTTTTAAGCACTTTACCACAAAATGAAATGCGATCTGGTTTAGCCGAAATGTTTAAACATGGTTTGATATTTAGTGAATTGTATTGGAACAAATTTAAAGATCTGTCTCTTTTAGATATTGAGAATTTAGATGAGTTAATTTACGAATCTATAGTAATAAAGCAAAATATTGTAGATATAGATCCCTATGAAGATAATTTGCGTAAGACATTAAATTTTGGACATACTCTTGGTCATGCTATAGAGTCGTATTATTTGAGTAATCCTGATAAACCAAATTTATTACATGGAGAAGCAGTCGCTATAGGGATGGTATTAGCTTGCTATCTCTCTTTTAAGTTATGTGATTTTTCAGAAGAAGTAAACCAAGAAATTAAGGATGCTATCGCTAAAATATTTGGAATAATTACAATTAACAAAGCCGATTATAATCCGATAATTGAGTTGTTAAAGTATGATAAAAAAAACGAACATGGCAATATTAATTTTGTTCTATTAGAAGCTATAGGTAAACCAAAAATAAATTGTTTAGTAGAAAATAGTCTTATAATAAATGCATTTAAGTTTTATAATGCTTAATATCGAATTAAAATAATTTGTAATTTTATTACACTATTTTTATTAAAACAAAAATTAAGTGAAACACCGTTTCCTGTAATGAAAAGAATTATTGTTGATTTAAAAAAACTAACTCCTGATATCTTTGCGCTTTTAACAAAAAAGTTTCCTGATGGTTATAATGACAACAATATCATAGTTTTTGATAATCATAATAACGAAATCATTGAAGCTGTTGAGGTTAAAACAGACGACACCATTTATTTGGTTAAAGTTAGCAGTAAATTACATTACTCAATGACAAACTTTAGAAATGAGAATATGGTTGTTGATGAATTAGGAAATATTATTTTAAACGATGAAGAAGAAGAATAAACGTTGCAAGAAAATATTAAAAATTACAACTCATTAAAAATTGTATGCATTAAACGCTTTTTATCATTAATGCTCTCTTCAAGAGAAATCATAGTTTCAGTCCTATATACACCATCAATGTCGTCTAGCTTAAAGATAATATCCTTTGCATGAGTTGTGTCTTTCGCTCTAATTTTACAAAATATGTTGAACTTTCCTGTTGTAATATGCGCTACAGTTACAAAAGGAATCTGTTCAATACGCTCTAAAACAAACTTTGTTTGCGATGTGTTTTGCAAAAACACACCAACGTAAGCTATAAAAGAATATCCCAATTTTTGATAATCTAAAGTTAAAGAAGAGCCTTTTATGATTCCGCCTTCTTCCATTTTTTTAACTCTTACATGAACTGTACCTGCAGAAATCAATAACTTTTTTGCAATATCTGTAAAAGGAATTCTTGTATTATCTATTAACATATCAAGAATTTGATGGTCTGTTTCGTCTAATCTGAATTTTGTCATTTTGTATTTTTATTAAATAAAAAGCAAAAATAGTACATTTTTAATAATAAAACTTCATAATTAATTAAGATTTTTAAAGTTTTAATGAACATTTGATATTATTTATCAATACGAAATCGATTTCGCATCCTACTTTTAGCTCACTTAAATTTGGCAATAACACTCTACTATTGTTGGCATTAATATCTTTATGACCATAATATTCACTTAAATTAGAAATTCTATTAATTATTGGAATGAATTCAATAGAATTTTTTACCAATCGTTCTTCATATAAAATCCCTATATCAAAAAGTTGCTCTTTGCTTTTATGCATAACAGTTGCATTTCTAATTATAATATCAAAAAAGGTTTTTTCATTTTTTGGAATCTTAAAATAGGAACTATGGTTATTTCCAGTAATCTCATTTAAAGATATATAATGTAACGAAGCTATCAAAGATTGAAATATATATGCTCTTGATTTCTCTTTTTCATAGTCGTTTTTATAATGTCCTGCTTCAAACAAAATTGTTGGCACATTTTTAGTTTGAAACATATCGCCAACACAATTAATATTATATGCATCATCATACACGCCAACTTGATTCGGTATTAGTTCTTGAAGCATTTTATTCATAACTCCAATAATTTCCATCGCTACAGTTCTATTTTTTGTTATACTATAACTCTTATCTTGTGCAGGACTCAAAAAAGATACAGTTGCAGGATGATTAGTTTTTCCAGCACTAAAAATAGTACGCTGACCATGAAGATTAAAACAATAATCTGGTTGGAAGTCATCAAAACACTTTCGCAAAACAATACTTTCTGGTTGTGATAAATCTTTTGCATCACGATTTAAATCAATGTTATTTGCATTAAAACGTACATAATTCAATGCTCCATCAGGATTTAGTATAGGAATGACCATTAGTGTACAATTATCAATGATAGTGCTTGAAAACGCATTAGAATTATCCAAAAAATTGAAAACATCAAATAAAGCTTTAGTTGTCGTAGATTCATTGCCATGCATTTGTGACCATATCAAGACTTTTTTTCTTCCCTTGCCAATAATAACAGAATATATATTTTCACCTTTTACAGATTTGCCAATAGTATCAACTTTAAAAATTGATGGTAAGTTTTCTAAAAGTGGTTTAATACTTTTAGTATGAATATATCGTCCAAAAAAAGACTTTTCTTTTTTGGTTTTATAGAATGATTTTAAAGTTTCTATCTGCATTTAATTATTTTAAAGGATACAAAGTTAAACATTTGTATTTTTACAAATGTAAACATATAAATTAATGAATTTTGTTACAATATTAAACTTTAATTGTTGAAATATTATAACTTGAGGAGCAACTGTTTTTTATAAAAATATATTAAAACATAATAATTTATATATCAAACGATTACTATTCTTTATATAAAGTATTAAATTGATTATGCACAGTATTTATTAATAAATTATTGGTTAGATTGATTAATATGACTACATTTGTAATACACGATTCACAATTATATTGTTTACAATGATAAACAACGAAGCTTTTGCAAAAAGACTACAAAAAATCATGGATTTCTATGGCGAATCTGCATCTTCCTTTGCCGAAAAAATTGGTGTGCAACGCTCAAGCATTTCTCATATATTGTCTGGACGAAATAAACCTAGTTTAGATTTTGTTATGAAGGTCCTCTCCTCTTACACTGAAGTTGAATTGTATTGGCTACTTAACGGGAAAGGTACTTTTCCTACTAAGCAACAAAAAAAAACTACACCTTTAGAAAACAGCTCTCAAATAGCTTTTAAAGAAAATAAAGACAAAACAATAGAGCGTATTGTTATTTTTTACAAGGATGGCTGTTTTACAAGCTATAAGAACTAAATATTTTGTTCTTTTGTATCTAATTCTATTATGATGCGATACATTTTATTTTTATCACTTTTTTTGTTATTTACAAGTTGCTATCAAGTTGAACGTAACTGTATTGATTTTAAAACAGGAACGTTTAAAAGTACTATAACAATTGATGAAATTGATTATATATCATATTTTACGAGAACTAACAATTTGCAAATTGAAACTTTCGAAAACAAAACAGATTCTTCAAATGTGAGATGGATAAACGACTGTGAAGTGGTTTTTAAAACCATTAACCCAAAAAATATGGCTGAACGAAAAGATATTCACTTAAAAATTCTTACTACAACAGATTCTTCCTATACTTTTGAATACTCTTATGTTGGTGAAGCTATAAAACAAAAAGGGATTGCGTATAAAAAGTCTTCAGTCCCGATAGCTATCGGGAGCAGTGATCAGTAAACAGTTGATTTTAATCTAATTTAAAGTTTGCTTCAAATCATAATTCTACCAAAAACTCTTAACTCAGAACTAATAACTAAAAAAGTGTAATCTGTCCTTCTTCATCGACATCTAAATCATTACCTTTAGTTTCTTTTGTGTTAGATTTTGGATTTTCAATATTGGAAATTTCAGATGTTTCAGCAATAACAGTTTCTTCTCCTACAACTTCAATCTCATCTGCTGGAATTTCTTCTGGTGCTTCGTATGGCAACGGTTCTAATAAATTAATTTGGTTTACTTTTTCGGTAGTTAACTGGTTTCCAAGTGCTTTTATTCCTTTTACAGCTATAAAATCTTCAAGATTAATTTCATGATTTTCCTTTCTGTCTTTGCCTCTTTCTTTTGTAAACTCAACTTCTGCCATAGGTTTCCAATCTGTAGATACGATTTCTAATTGAGTGTTTTTATGTTCAGTAATAAACTGTTCCTCTTTATTTTCGTTTTCAATTAAAAAACGTTTCACAAAATAACGCTCTTTTTCGCCATCGTAATAAATTGCAGAAATTGGTTTTTTAGGAATCCATTTTTCAAGTGTAATCATATCATCTTCAAAATGCGCAGACATTTCAGGAATAATAGTTTTTACAACTCCAGATTGTGTTATGATTAATATTCTATCTTCTCCTCTAAATTCGCCTATTAATTCTCCTCTTTCATCAAGATTTAAACGCTGTACTGTATCATCAAACCAAATTTTTCGTGGTTTTAAAGTGGAAACCCCTTTTTCTTTTAATTCAATTTTCTTTACAGAATACTTTGTTACCACATTTCCTTTTGAGGCACGACCTTTAATTATAACATCAGCAAAATCCAATTCCCATTTTAATTTCTTTATATTTCCTGCTTGTCGCAAAAATACTGCAACAACTTCGGCTTCTCCATTTGGATTTGCAGAAAAATACCATACTTTCGAACCTTTTTTGCCATAAGCCAAATCGTATTCTTTGTCTCGAGTAACTCCTGTTACTGCAAAACGCTTTATAAAAGAGCCACCTCTTGTTCCATCACGATAAATCATGTTATAAATGGTACGCTTGTCTTTCTTTTTAAAAACAGCAACATGAATAATATCCTTACCAATAAAAGTTTTTGATCCAACTTTAGTAACCATCATTTTGCCTTCTCTTGTAAAGACAATAATATCATCAATATCGCTACAATCACAAACATATTCGTCTCTTCTTAATGATGTGCCAACAAATCCTTCTTCTCTATTTACATAGAGTTTAGTATTGCGAATAACAACTTTAGTGGCTACAATATCATCGAAAATTTTAATTTCTGTTTTACGTCCTTTTCCTTTTCCATAATCTTTCTTAAGCCTCATAAAATAAGCAATGGCGTAATCAATTAAATTTTCTAAATGATGCTTTATTTGTTCAATTTGCTCTTCAAGTGCTTCAATTTTTTGATGTGCTTTATCGATGTCGAATTTAGAGATACGTTTGATTCTAATTTCTGTTAGACGAACAATATCATCTTCTACAACTGCTCTTTTTAAGTGGCTGATGTGTGGTTTCAATCCATTATCAATGGCTTTAATAACACCTTCCCAAGTTTCTTCTTCTTCAATTTCACGATAAATTCTATTCTCGATAAAAATGCGTTCTAAAGATGCAAAATGCCATTGTTCTTCTAATTCATTTTGCTTAATCTCTAATTCATTTTTTAAAAGCTGAACTGTTTTATCTGTAGAACTGCGTAACATTTCAGAAACACCAATAAATATTGGCTTATTGTTTTCAATAACACAACCTAATGGCGAAATGGAATATTCACAATTTGTAAAAGCATATAACGCATCTATGGTTTTATCTGGAGAAATTCCAGATGGTAAATGCACTAAAATTTCTACTTGTGCAGCAGTATTATCTTCTATCTTTTTAATCTTAATTTTGCCTTTTTCATTGGCTTTTAAAATGGAATCTATTAATGAAGAAGTCGTTGTGCCAAAAGGCACTTCGGTAATAACCAATGCGTTTTTATCGTGCTGTGTAATTTTGGCGCGTACACGAACTTTGCCTCCTCGCAATCCATCATTATAACTAGTAAAATCGGCAATTCCAGCTGTTGGGAAATCTGGTAAAATAGTAAAACGTTTGCCTTTTAAATACTTGATTGATGCGTTGATAAGCTCGACAAAATTATGTGGTAATATTTTTGTGGATAAACCAACTGCAATACCTTCGGCTCCTTGTGCTAAAAGCAAAGGAAACATAACTGGAAGGTTTACAGGTTCTTTACGACGACCATCGTAAGAAGCTTGCCATTCAGTTATTTTAGGGTTATAAACAACATCTAAGCCAAATTTAGATATTCGTGCTTCTATATAACGAGAAGCTGCTGCACGATCTCCTGTAAGTATATTTCCCCAGTTTCCTTGAGTATCTATCAATAAATCCTTTTGTCCAATTTGCACCATTGCATCTGCAATGCTAGCATCACCATGAGGATGATATTGCATAGTATGCCCAACAATATTAGCAACTTTATTGTAACGACCATCATCCAAATCTTTCATTGAGTGCATAATGCGTCTCTGTACTGGCTTAAAACCATCTTCGATAGCTGGAACTGCACGTTCTAAAATTACATAAGATGCATAATCTAAAAACCAATCTTTATACATTCCAGAAACTCTGGTGATGGTTTCTTGTGGTTCTTCCCGATTGTTTATTATATCGTCATTGTCTCCTATCATGTACTATAATTGTTTCTCTCCTTCTACTAAATCTAACTCAACTTTTAGATTATTAATAATAAATTCTTGTCTTTTTGGTGTATTTTTTCCCATATAAAACTGAAGCAATTCTTCAATAGACATGTCTTTATCCAGCATTATTGGATCTAACCGAATATCATCACCTATAAAATGTTGAAACTCGTCTGGAGAGATTTCTCCAAGCCCTTTAAAACGGGTTATCTCTGGCTTTGATTTTAATTTTTTAATGGCATCTCTACGCTCTTGTTCAGAATAACAATATATTGTTTCCTTTTTATTTCTTACTCTAAACAAAGGCGTTTGCAAAATATATAGATGTCCTTCTTTTATGAGCTCTGGAAAAAATTGCAAAAAGAACGTGATTAACAACAAACGAATGTGCATACCATCAACATCTGCATCAGTAGCAATTACTATATTATTATAACGCAGTCCTTCAATAGATTCTTCAATATTTAAAGCAGCTTGTAACAGGTTAAACTCTTCATTTTCATATACAATTTTTTTACTTAAACCATAAGAATTTAAAGGCTTTCCTTTTAAACTAAAAACAGCTTGTGTGTTAACATCTCTTGATTTGGTAATGCTACCAGAAGCTGAATCGCCTTCCGTAATAAAAAGGGTTGTTTCTAGTCTTCTATTCTTCTTCAAATCACCAAAATGCACACGACAATCACGTAGTTTTTTATTATGCAAATTTGCCTTTTTGGCACGTTCTCTTGCTATTTTTCGTATTCCAGACAATTCTTTGCGCTCGCGTTCTGCTTGCATAATTTTACCCTGAATAGCTTCAGCAGTTGTAGGATTTTTATGTAAGTAATTATCAAACTGTGTTTTTACAAAATCATTAATAAATGTTCTTACAGTTGGCAAACCTCCTCCTATTTCGGTAGAACCCAATTTGGTTTTGGTTTGACTTTCAAAAATAGGTTCCATGACTTTTATAGAAATGGCTGTAACTATTGACTTGCGAATATCTGAAGCTTCATAGTTTTTTCTGTAATACTCACGAACAGTTTTTACCAATGCCTCTCTATAAGCTGCCTGATGTGTTCCTCCTTGTGTTGTGTGTTGTCCATTTACAAACGAATGATACTCTTCGCTATATTGCGTTTTGCTGTGTGTAATAGCAAGTTCAATATCTACTCCTTTTAAGTGAATAATTGGATAAAGCCTATCATTTTCTAAAATATTTTCTGATAACAGATCTTTTAATCCATTCTCACTAAAGAATTTTTCGCCATTAAAAAGTATTGTTAAACCTGGATTTAAGTAAACATAATTTTTAAGCATTTTAGAAACGTATTCGCTTCTGTATTTATACTTTTTAAAAATATCTTCGTCTGGAACAAAAGATACTTTTGTGCCTTTTCGACGCGTAGTATCATCCAACAATTCTTGATGGGTTAAATTGCCTTGCTCAAATTCTGCCGAAGCTGATTTATCATCACGCGTAGATTCTACTCTAAAATAAGCCGATAATGCATTTACCGCTTTTGTGCCAACACCATTTAATCCAACCGCTTTTTTAAAAGCGCGAGAATCGTACTTTCCTCCTGTGTTCATTTTAGAAACCACATCAACCACTTTACCTAAAGGAATTCCACGACCATAATCTCTTACAATAACTTTATTACCATGAATAGATATATCAATGGTTTTACCTGCTCCCATTATATACTCATCTATCGAGTTGTCGAGTATTTCTTTTAAAAGAATGTAAATCCCATCATCTGGCGAAGAACCATCACCAAGTTTGCCAATATACATTCCTGGACGCATTCGGATGTGTTCTTTCCAATCGAGCGAACGTATATTATCTTCGGTATAGGTTGATTTTTGAGACATAAATATGCTGAAATAGATAAGTTGCTAATATAATATTTCAACTTAAAAAATAAAATATAGAACTCACAAAGTAATTAACAATGTTTTCACTGCTTTACAGTGAAAACACAAATTACAAAATCAAAATTCCAAATCCCAAAGGTTATCACTATTTTGGAATTTTTTTAAAATTTTAAGCCTTGGGCTTTTAGAGATTAAACAAAAAATGCATTACATCGCCATCTTTAACTATATAGTTTTTTCCTTCAACGCGCATTTTACCAGCTTCTTTTACTTTAGATTCACTTCCAAAATACACATAGTCATTGTAACTAATCACTTCTGCTCTAATAAAACCTTTCTCGAAATCGGTGTGTATAACTCCAGCCGATTGTGGAGCAGTTACTCCAATATCTATAGTCCAAGCTCTAACCTCTTTTTCTCCTGCTGTAAAATAGGTTTGCTGATTTAATAACTTATAAGCCAAACGAATAAGCTTAGAAGAACCAGATTCTTTTAGTCCTACATCTTCTAAAAATAGTTGACGTTCTTCGTAATCTTCCAGCTCATTTATATCTGCTTCTGTGCCAACAGCCAACACTAAAACTTTAGCATTTTCGTCTTTAACTGCTTCTTTTACTTGTTCAACATAAACATTTCCAGAAACTGCTGAACCCTCATCTACATTGCACACGTACATTACTGGTTTATCTGTAATAAATTGTGTTGGTTTAATATAAGCAATATAGTCTTCTTCTTTAAAATCTAAAGCTCTTACCGAAATCCCAGCTTCTAATCCTTCTTTAATTCTCACTAAAACAGCTTCCTCTTTTTGTGCTTCTTTATTTCCTGTCCTTGCAGCACGCTTCACTTTATCGAGTTTCTTCTCTACAGTTTCAAGGTCTTTAAGCTGTAATTCCATATCGATTGTTTCCTTATCACGAACTGGATCGATACTTCCATCAACATGCACTACGTTATCATTATCAAAACAACGCAACACATGAAGGATTGCATCTGTTTCTCTAATATTTGCTAAAAATTTATTTCCTAAGCCTTCGCCTTTACTTGCACCTTTTACTAATCCAGCAATATCTACAATCTCGACAGTAGCAGGTAATACACGCTCTGGTTTTACCAATTCTTCCAGTTTTTCAAGTCTAGTATCTGGAACATTTACTACTCCAATATTTGGTTCTATAGTACAAAACGGAAAGTTTGCACTTTGTGCTTTGGCATTAGATAAACAATTAAATAAAGTTGATTTCCCTACATTTGGTAATCCTACAATTCCTGCTTTCATGTATTAAATTTATTTTATCATTTCCGCGAATCCCATCCCATAATTATCGGGAACTATCGGGAGGGAATCTTATATTTTTGCGAGTGCAAATGTAAGTAATTTGAAATTTATAATAATAAGGGTTTTAAAAATTGTTTATGAATTTTTTGAGAGTCGCTTATCTTGCTCTTATAAGGTTTGTTAAGTGTCTTTGCAACTTATTTTCCAAAAGATTAGTGACAAAATTGTTCAACTGTTAGGATTATCTAATAGGAAAATCAGAAGCAATGGATAACCCTTAAATAAGCTGTAGTTTTTATATCAGTAAGTGTTTATCATAATAATCCGCTTGAAAACGAATAAAATTTGTTCTTGATTTAAGAAGTCTTGTGATGTCTTGAAACTCTAATTCACGATTTAACTTTTCTTTCAAAGGCTCAGATAAGACTAATTTGAAATAATAATTAACACAAATAAATAACGCTGAAATGGACTTTACTGTATTATCCAAATTAGCTTGATAATAGAACTCGTTCCTCTTATGTTTTACATTATTATGGTTTTTCCACCATTCAAGATTTGACTTTTTATTCAATTCCTCCCAAGGTTCAATTGAAAAACTAAATCCAATATTAATTTTTTTCGTTTATTAATTCTGGTAAGTAATTAATTATTACTTTTCGATACTCATTAATTTTTGTTGGCTTTAATTTTTTATCTAAAATATTATATATTTCTTTTAAAATTACATCAATTTCAGAGCAACTAGATAGAAGTAAATGGGTAAGTTCAATAGAATGAGTATTTAAATTATCTTCTGTAAATTCTATATATCTCGAGACTTTTTTTAAATCTTCTTCTAAAGCACAGAAATAATTCCAATATATCATTGAAAAATCATAATCTTCACTCATTATTAATCATGGTAAATGGTTAAAATATCTTTAGTTTAATAATGAATAAATTCAGTACATAGGCTAAGTTAGTTTTTTCTTATTAAAAATTCAAAGACCTTTTAAGATTAAGAGTATTTATTTAATCCTCAGGATGCATAAAACGTTGTTTGGCTAACAAAACGTCTTCGGTTTCTACAATATCTTCGTCATGAATACAGCAATCTACAGGACACACAGCAGCACATTGTGGTTCTTCATGAAAACCCTTGCATTCAGTACATTTATCTGGAACAATATAGTATAAATCGTCATCAATAGGTTCTTGTACTTCGTCTGCATTTACGTCTTTACCATTTGGTAAAACCACATTTCCTGTCAAACTGGTTCCGTCGCTATATTTCCAATCGTCAGCACCTTCATAAATCGCTGTATTTGGACATTCTGGCTCACAGGCTCCACAATTAATACATTCATCTGTTATAATGATTGCCATAGCATTTTCTTTTTCTAACTTTGCAGCTTCATTCATCGTAGCTATAAAGCGAAGATGAGCTGCAAAATTAAAGCAATAATGCCAATTTAATTATAATATTGCGCATAAATAAATTGAATTATTTTTTGATGAGATAAGACAAAAATATAAGCATAGCAATAGTTACGGTTATATTTTTTAACGAAATATCAGCGAAAAACAAACGGTTTATATGTGTCATTTTATGGTTAAATTGGCATAGAACTGTTATACAAATTATAATGAATAACAATAAGCGCATAATAAAAGCTCTCGTTGAATTAGGAAAATTTTTAAGTCAGTTTTCATTAAAAGGTATTCAGCAAAAGGATAATGTTTTAAACAACGACCT
The DNA here is from genome assembly GCA_003650305.1 of Bacteroidota bacterium. Taxonomy (GTDB): domain Bacteria; phylum Bacteroidota; class Bacteroidia; order Flavobacteriales; family Flavobacteriaceae; genus PRS1. The sequence continues at coordinate 12,064 of QMOV01000015.1, forward strand.
GTTTTTTGAAGGTTTTAAACATCAAATAAAACTAGCTCAAGAGCATAATGGTTGGTTTACACATGAGAATATTTTATTTGCTTTAGAAGGATGGTCTAATTTGCTTACTGACAGTAATCTTAACCAATGGTTAGACAACTATAACTTTAATAGTATTGAACCCAGAAAAGTAGCTATTATTATGGCTGGAAATATTCCTTTAGTTGGTTTCCATGATTTTATTAGTGTACTTGTTTCTGGACACAACGTTTTAGCTAAGCAATCTTCAAACGACAAACATCTTTTACCATTTATAGCAAAATATTTAGAGTACGCTGATTCAGAATTAAAAGGTAAGATCGAATTTACAGAAGGTAAGTTAACAGATTTTGATACAGTAATTGCTACTGGAAGTAATAACACAGCTAGATATTTCGAATACTATTTTAAAGATAAACCTTCAATTATAAGAAAGAATAGAAATTCAGTTGCAGTTTTAACTGGGAATGAAACCGAAGAGCAACTTAAAGCACTTTCAGAAGATATTTTTAGATACTATGGTTTGGGTTGTCGCAATGTTTCCAAATTATTTGTTCCAAAAGATTATAATTTTGAGAAATTTTTTAAAGCGATGTACGATTGGCATCCTATAATTAATCAGACAAAATATGCTAATAACTACGATTATAATAAGGCTGTTTATTTAATGAGTGCGTTTGATATGATAGAAAATGGTTTTTTAATGCTAAAGGAAGATGAGAATTATGCTTCGCCTATTGCAACCATTTTCTATGAGAACTATGATTCTATTGAACAAATTATAAACAAACTTGAAGCTGATAAAGAACATATACAGTGTATAGTTTCCAACGGATTTATAGATAACGAAATAAAATTTGGAGGAACACAAAAACCGCAATTATGGGATTATGCAGATGGTGTAGATACGATTGCATTTTTATTAAAAAATACTACTTAAAATTATCATTTTTATAACAATTAATTTATCATTAATTAGCACCTTTGCAAGAGTAAAAAAAATAAAATGAAGAAACATAATTTTAGTGCAGGACCAAGCATATTACCACAGGAAGTATTGCAAAAAGCTTCAGAAGCTGTGCTTAACTTTAACAATGACAACTTGTCCTTATTAGAAATTTCTCATCGAAGTAAAGCATTTGTAGATGTGATGGAACATGCAAGAGCTTTAGTTTTAGAGTTACTTAATCTAGAAGGAAAAGGTTATAAAGTACTGTTTTTACAAGGTGGAGCAAGCACACAATTTGTAATGGTTGCTTTAAATTTATTAGAAAAAAGAGCAGGTTATTTAAACACAGGTTCTTGGAGTGATAAAGCGATTAAAGAAGCTAAAATTTATGATGATATTTACGAAGTGGCTTCGTCTAAAAATGCCAATTACAATTATATTCCAAAAGGATACGATATTCCTACAGACTACGATTATTTTCATTGTACATCAAACAATACAATTTTCGGAACACAGATAAAAGAGTTTCCAAAATGCTCAATTCCATTAGTATGCGATATGAGTAGTGATATATTTTCACGCCAATTAGATTTTACCAAATTCGATTTAATTTATGCAGGAGCTCAAAAAAATATGGGACCAGCTGGTACGACTCTAGTGGTTATAAAAGAAGATATATTAGGCAAAGTTTCTCGAAAAATTCCATCTATGATGGATTATAAAATTCAAATAAGTAAGAGTAGTATGTTTAATACACCACCTGTTTTTGCAGTTTATGTTTCTATGTTAACGCTGGAATGGTTAAAAAAACTTGGTGGCATAGATGCTATTGAAAAAGAAAACGATAAGAAAGCAAGATTAATGTATTCCGAAATAGATTTGAATCCATTGTTTAAAGGATACGCTTCAAAAGGAGATCGCTCTTTCATGAATGCTACTTTTATTTTAGTAAATGACGATTTGAAAGAAACTTTTGACACGATGTGTAGAGAAGGTGGAATAAGTGGATTAAATGGACACAGAAGCGTTGGAGGTTACAGAGCATCAATGTATAATGCTTTACCGCTTGAAAGTGTACAGGTACTAGTAGAAATTATGAGTGAACTGGAAACTAAAGCTTAAAAAAGTTAAAGTATTCAGTCGCAGTTTGCAGTTGTTTACTCTTAAAAAATAATTATGAATATGTTAGGTTTAAAGTCTTAAGTTGCAAAACTTTTAACTTTTAACTTTTAACTTTTAACTTTTAATAATGAAAGTATTAGCAAACGATGGCGTTTCACAAAGTGGAATAGATGCTTTAGAAAAAGCAGGATTTGAAGTCAGTACAACTACAGTTGCTCAAGAGCAGTTAGAAAACTATATAAACGAAAACCAAATTAGCGTTCTTTTAGTGAGAAGTGCAACTACAGTAAGGCAAGATTTAATTGATGCTTGTCCAAACCTAAAAATTATTGGACGTGGTGGTGTTGGTATGGATAATATAGATGTAGAATATGCACGCAAAAAAGGTTTAGATGTTATAAATACTCCTGCAGCATCTTCAAGTTCGGTAGCCGAATTGGTTTTTGCACATTTGTATGGAGGAGTACGTTATTTATACGACTCTAACAGAAATATGCCTTTAGATGGAGACACTAAATTTAAAGCACTTAAAAAAAATTATGCAAAAGGTAGCGAATTAAGAGGAAAAACACTTGGTATTATTGGTTTTGGACGTATTGGTCAGGAAGTTGCTAAAATTGGATTAGGCGTTGGAATGAAAGTTATAGCAAGTGATCTGTATGTTCCCAAGGCTACTATAAAAGTTGATTTCTTCGATGGACAATTTATAAATATAGATATTGAAACTGAATCTATAGAGAGCATCTTGAAGCAGTCCGATTTTATTTCACTGCATGTTCCAGCACAAAAAGATTATGTAATTGGTAAAGACCAAATCAATAAAATGAAAGATGGTGTAGGACTTATAAATGCAGCTCGTGGTGGAGTTATTGACGAAGCTGCTCTTATTAATGCATTAGAAAGTGGTAAAATTGCCTTTGCTGGTTTAGATACTTTTGAAAACGAGCCTACTCCAGCCATACAAGTATTAATGAATGGAAGATTATCTCTTACACCACATATTGGAGCTGCAACTAATGAAGCTCAAGACAGGATAGGAACAGAATTAGCTGCTCAAATTATTGGCATCTTAAAATCTTAAATAAGTAAGTTTTCTAAATAATAGATAAAAGCCTTAACACAATGTGTAGGGTTTTACTTTATGTTAAAAGATTAGTTTTCAATGTGTTTATAAAGCAAATTTTGTATTTTTAGATAAAAGAAAAATTATCTAATGAAAAATGTATTTCTTATACTATTAGTATGTTTTGGTATTTATTCTTGTAAAACCACTAATAAAGCAGTATCCTCTGTTTCCGAAGCAAATACAACTGCACAAGACACTGTTCGTATTGCTAATGATGAAATAGAATACGAAATTATTATTATCGAGCCAGGATTTAATTTCTGGTTTGAGAGCAGAGCTAAACCTGAAGGGTACTATTCTCAAACATTTTTAGAAAATAGAAACAGAATATATGTAACAGAATGGAATAATAGAGTTTTAAATCCGAGTAGATATAATCCTAATCTTTACGAAATTCAAATTGATTATGAGTCACATATAGATTATGGTTACGAGGTAAATTATAAATTGTACAATTATTTTATCTATTTTCAAATTCATTATAAACAAAGATTAGCAGCTTTTGTTCCCAGAATTTAGTTTTCATTTTATATTTTTGCAATCAAATAAATTTTTAGAGTGAAAAAGTTTAAACAGCGTTGGGAAATAACACAAAATTGGCAGCTTATCTATCCTATTGTTGGTGTTATTGCTTTAGCATATTCTGTATATAAATTAGTGCTTCTTTTTTCCTTTGACAATATTGAGATTACAATTTTATTGTCTTGTATTCTGTTCTTCATTTTATTGAAGTTGACATTGACTTTATTTAAATTTCTTGAAAAACGATGGAAAGTAGATTACAAATGGAGAGTTGTTAGAATATTTTTAGTTTTTGCTGTAACTGGTACAACATCTGTAATTATTACCAACCCAATATCTAATGCAATAGGTTTAGTAAAAGTTAATTTCGCTGATGTATTTTTGGGCAACGCCATATATTATGTTCTAAAACTCCTATTGACTTTACCTTTCTACAAGATATTATTAGTTGGGTTTGGTTGGCTGTTTGGTGAGTTTAGTTTCTTCCTTAATTTTGCAAAGAAGATGCTTTACAGACTTGGTTTTAAACGATTTTTTAATTAATGAACAACACTTTTAAAGAACATATTATTTACAAATTTTGCATTGTCGTTTTGGCTACAGCTTTGCTTACGCCATCTTTTGTAAAGTTTTCTCATGTTTTCGAGGAACATATTTATGAGGTTTGTAATAATCCGCAGAAAACACATTTTCATGAAATTGATTTAGATTGCGAATTCTATAAGTTTAAACTAAATAAGAAATTCGTCTTTGCATCTATTGAGTTTCAATTCTTGAATGTAGTAGAGAATTACAAATCAAATAGTTCACAATATCAATTTTTAAGTGATTATCAATTCTTACAGTTTTCGCTTCGTGGACCTCCACAATTAATTTAACATTAGTAAAATTGGGAATGTATTTCCTAAAATAGTATAGTTAAATTTATTATAAACACATGAAAACAATTTTAAGTTGGCTGATATTATTATCAGTTTCTATCATATATTCACAAAATACGCTCGAAGGAATTATAACAGACAGCGATTCTAATGAACCCATTATATATGCAAATATTTATTTCCCTCAATTAGAAAAAGGCACTATTACTAATGAAGATGGTGCATTTTCAATCCATGATTTACCCTCTGGAAACTATAAAATAGTTATCTCTATCATTGGTTACAAAACTTTTTCGACTACCATTAGTATTCCAGAAATTCAAGATTTAAACATAGTATTAACGGCCTCTGCTATCGAAATGGAAGAAGTTATAATTTCTACGCCTTTCCATAAATTACAGAGTGAAAATGTAATGAAAGTTGAACAAAAAAAGGTTAAGGACTTAAAAGCAAGTGGAGCAACAACACTATCTGAAGGTATAACCAATATTGCTGGTGTAGAAAGTGTAACTACTGGTTTAAGTATTGGCAAACCTGTTATAAGAGGATTAAGCAGTAATAGAGTGCTCGTTTACACACAAGGCATTCGGTTAGAAAACCAACAATTTGGCGACGAACATGGATTAGGTATTAGTGCTTCTGGTATTGAAAGTGTGGAGGTTATAAAAGGCCCTGCTTCCCTACTCTATGGCAGCGACGCATTAGGTGGTGTGCTGTATTTAAACCCAGAGAAGTTTGCACAGTTAAACTCTTCTTCTGGCGATGTAAATGCAGACTATTATACCAACACTAATGGATTTAGTACAAATGCTGGATTTAAATCATCGAGCGATGCCTTTAAATTTATTTTTAGAGGAAGTCTTACCGAACATGCTGATTATAATACCAAAAACTTTAGAGTTACAAATACAAGATTTAAAGAACAGGATTTTAAATCTGCTATTGGCTGTCAAGTATCTAAGTTTAAAAGTGAATTTAGATATAACTTAAATGCTTCACAAATTGGAATTCCTGAAGAAATAGGAATACAAGACACAAACAAAAACCCTTTATTACCAAAACAACGTATTAATAACCACATTTTTAGTTCAAAATCTATAGTATTTTTCAAAGAATCAAGTTTAAACTTTAATTTTGGTTTTACTTATAATGACAGAAAAGAATTTGAAGAAGACCATATAGATGAAAGTAATGAAGTTTTAGAACCTGCGCTACAAATGGTGCTTAAAACGTTTAGTTACGATGTAAAATACAATCTGCCAACGTTTGGAAAATTTGAAACTATTATTGGTGTACAAGGACTAAATCAAACTAATACAAATCATGGAAAAGAACAATTAATTCCAGATGCTACAACTAATGATTTTGGATTATTAGCAACATCTCATATTCATTTCGAAAAAATAGATATACAACTTGGAGCTCGTTTTGATAACAGAAACATAAATGTAAAAGACGATATCGATAAAAGTTTTAACAGCTTTAATGCAGCTTTCGGCATCAAATTAAATCTATTTAAAAAAATCACAACACGGTTAAATCTTGCATCTGGATTTAGAGCACCTAATTTGGCTGAATTAACTTCTTTTGGATCTCATGAAGGCACTAACCGTTTTGAAATAGGAAATTCGAATCTTAAAAACGAGCAAAATTTTCAGGCTGATTTGGCTTTAGAATTTAAAAATGAACACATCGAAGTTTTTGCAAATGCTTTTTATAATAAGGTAAGTAACTACATATTCCTATCTCCTAATGGTGAGTTTGAAGAAGCTGATCCTGTATATTTATATCTTCAAGACGATGCAAAATTATATGGTGGAGAATTTGGGTTACATATTCATCCTCATCCTTTAGATTGGCTGCATTTTGAGAGTAGTTTTGAAACAGTAATAGGAAAGCAGAGTAATAATGATTACTTGCCTTTAATTCCTGCCAATAAAATTAATAATATAATTAGAGTAGAATTTAATTATGAAAAAGACAGTAATAACTCGCCCAATTTCTATTTAAATAACAGTTATGCCTTTATTAAATTAAGTTCAGTATTTGAGCAAAATAACACTAGTGATTTCGAAACTGAAACTGGAAGTTATAACCTATTGAGTCTTGGATTTGGAGGAGAAATTAAAATCTCTAAACATATTTTAACAATTCATGTTTCAGGTAATAATTTAACTAATAAAGTTTATGTTAACCATCTCTCCAGATTAAAAGCAGATGGTATTCCTAATATGGGAAGAAATTTTAATTTTGGTATTAGCTATACGCTATAAAAATGCACATAAACTATTTTAGTTTGTCTTTGTATTGTTGTTCCAACTTTTTTAATTTAGGATTTATGATGACTTGACAATACATTTGTTGCATGTTATTATCGTAGTAATCTTGATGGTCAATTTCAGCTGCATAAAACACTTCAAATTCATTAATTTCTGTAACAATTGGATTATCGAATATTTTTTTAGTGTTAAGAAATGTAATAAACTCTTCAGCTAAATTCTTTTGTACTTCATCCAAATAAAATATTGCAGAACGATATTGTGTGCCAAGATCATTGCCTTGTCTGTTCAAAGTTGTTGGGTTATGAGTCATGAAGAAAATTTCTAACAATTCTTGATAAGAAACTTTATCTTGGTCAAAAATTATTTTAGTTGCTTCGGCATGACCAGTTCTGCCCTCACAAACTTCTCTGTAGGCTGGGTTTTTAATAAATCCTCCTGTATATCCAGAAATTACTTGCTTTACACCTTCTATTCTATTAAATACGGCTTCTGTGCACCAAAAACATCCTCCTGCAAAAATTGCTGTTTTAAACGGTTTAATCATTGTTTATAAAATTAAGTAAAAATCTTTGTCTATACCAAACAAAATTCCTTACCAAAGTATTAACCATTTTGTACAATTTTTTAACGTTTGCTTATGACTTTATAGAATTTTCGAAATGTACTTTTGTGAAAATGTAACAATCATCAATTATAAAAGTCCTTGTATTAAGGTATTTTATTTCATTCAATCAAAAACTAATCAAAAAAATGAATAAATCACTTCTAGTGTGCCTATTATTTCTCATGGTAGGTTTTAGCCATTCACAAGAAAAGAAATCGTATAACATTAAAAGGGCAACACAAGCCCCAAAATTAGATGGGGTTTTAGATGATCCTGCTTGGCAAAATGCTGAATTAGCTGATGGATTTATTGAATTTAGACCCACTATGGGCAATACAGAACTCGAAGGTGAAGAAACTGTGGTAAAAATGACCTACGATGATAGTGCTATTTATTTTGCAGCTTATATACATGATGATCCTGATAAAATTTTAAAGCAATTTACAACACGTGATAATTTCGGTACAGCTGACTTTTTTCTTATATCTATCAATCCAAACAATGACGGACAAAATGATACAGAATTTCTCATTTTCTGTACTGGTACCCAAGGAGATGCTATAGTTACATCTAATGGTAATGAAGATTGGGGTTGGAATGCCGTTTGGGACAGTGCAGTAAAAATTGTTGATGACGGATGGATAGTAGAAGTAAAAATTCCATACTCTGCTCTACGTTTCTCTAATAAAGGGGAACAAATTTGGGGTGTTAATTTTCACAGAAGACATATGGACGATAATCGTCAATTCACTTGGAATCCATTAGATCTTTCTTCTGGAAAAAAAATTGGTGAATTTAATGGTGATATAAGAGGAATTGAAAATATTAATCCTCCTACGCGTTTAAGCTTTTACCCGTTTGCATCAGCAATTACAAGATCGTTTGATGGGCAAAATGATAGCGATTTTAATTTTGGAATGGATCTAAAATATGGTATAACTGAAAACTTTACTATAGACGCTACGTTGGTACCAGATTTTAGTCAGGCGGGTTTTGATGACGTGGAGTTGAATTTAGGGCCATTTGAACAGGAGTTTTCTGAACAACGTCAATTCTTCAAAGAAGGCGTTGATCTGTTTGAAAAAGGAGATCTGTTTTATTCAAGAAGAATTGGTTCTAGCCCATCTTCATACCCTTCATTGGAAGGCAATGAAGAGGTAGCAAACTATCCAAATAGCGTCAAGGTAATTAATGCAATCAAGCTTTCAGGTAGATCTAAAAAAGGGTTGGGTGTTGCATTTTTTAATGCAATTACAGAAAAGACAGAAGCTACGGTTAAAAATCTGGATACTCAAGAATCACGAAAAGAAGTTGTTGAACCATTGGCCAATTATAATGTTCTGGTAATTGACAAACAATTTGGCGGTAATTCTTCGATAAGTCTTGTTAACACTAATGTTACTAGGAGTGGTCATTTTAGAGATGCTAACGTAACAGCTGCCCTATTTGATATCGCCAATAAAAAGAATACATTTAATTATCAAGGACAATTTAAAATGAGTAATTTAAATTTAATTGATGGTAATAAATCAGGGTTTTCTGGTGAGCTCGGATTTAACAAAATTAGTGGTAAGCATAGATTTGGTTTTGATTATCGTATGGCAGATAAGAAATTTGATATCAATGATATGGGAATTCTATTCAGAAATAATTATAGTAATATTCAATCTTATTATTCATATCGCATTTTTAAACCAACTGAAAAATTGAATAATTTTCGAGTGAACCTTTGGTTCAATTACAGACGTTTATTTAAACCTAGTACATATACTGGAAAAAATCTTGGAATTTACATATTTGCTGAAAACAAGAAATTATGGGGTTTTGGTGGTAATGCGAACTGGAATATAGGTAAACAACATGACTATTGGGAGCCACGGACTGATGGTCGTTTTTATACATCTCAAAACAATGTTAATTTTAATGGATGGATGCAATCTCCAAACAATAAGGCTTTCGGATTTAACGCAGATGCTGGAATGGCAACATTATTTGATCCAGAACGAGATGTTTTTCATAAATGGTTCGGATTAAGTCCAAGATTTCGTTTTACAGACAAGTTTACTTTAAGATATTCATTTGGTTTTCAAGATGGAAATGGTGGACGAGGTTATGTTGGCAATATAAATGATGATATAATTTTTGGGCAAAGAAAACAACGAACCATAGAAAATAGTATAAACGGAAGTTATAACTTTAACTCCTTTCATGGAATATCATTAACATTTAGAAATTATTGGTCTATTGTTGATTATAATTATGATCTGTTCTCATTGACAGACGATGGTAGACTTGTGAACAACACAGGCTATAATCTTGATAACTTAGGTTTTAATCCTAATGTTAATTTTAATACTTGGAATTTAGACTTGAAATATTCTTGGCAATTTGCACCAGGAAGTCAACTAACAGCTCTTTACAGAAACTCATTGTTTAATTTCGATAATATGTCTCGAGCCAATTTCTTCGATAGTTTAAACACATTATTCGATCAGCCAATTGAACATATTTTCTCGCTTCGAATGGTATATTACATCGATTATAATAACATCAAAGGCGTATTTAAAAAGAAAGTCATCTAAACATTGCTCATAAAACCATAATGTAGTAATTTCCCTTCGTTATTATTAATTATAATGATTAAAGCGAAAAACATTCATAAATATTTTGATGATTTACATGTACTTAAAGGTGTAGATCTTCATATTAGAAAGGGAGAAATTGTTTCAATTGTAGGAGCTTCTGGAGCTGGAAAAACTACATTATTACAAATTTTAGGAACATTAGATAAAGCTTCTATTTCAGAAAAACCAGAGTTACAACTCAATAGTATATCTGTAATTGATTTAAACGATAAATCTTTGGCAAAATTTAGGAATGAACATATTGGTTTTATATTTCAGTTTCACCAGTTATTGCCAGAATTTACAGCTTTAGAAAACGTGTGTATTCCAGCGTTTATAAAAGGTGTCAACAAATCTGAAGCCGAAGCTAAAGCAAAACAACTTTTAGATTTTTTAGGACTTTCCAATAGGCAAAACCACAAACCCAACGAGCTGTCTGGAGGTGAACAGCAACGTGTAGCAGTTGCAAGAGCCTTAATAAATAACCCTCAACTTATTTTAGCCGATGAACCTTCAGGGAATCTCGATAGTGAATCTGCCGAAAACTTGCACAATCTCTTTTTTAAATTGCGTGATGAGTTTGGACAAACCTTTGTTATTGTAACTCATAATGAAGAACTTGCAAACATGGCTGATAGGAAGTTAACTATGGTTGATGGAAAAATTGTAGATAATTAGATTTCCATTTTTGTCTTTTCAAAAGTTTTTCTTATTTATTGTGATATAACTTATATATGTTATAAAATGACATCAGAAAAAGAATATGATTACTTAATTGTAGGAGCAGGAATTATAGGTTTAACAATAGCTTATGAATTAACTGAAAGAAACCCTAATTACAGTATTTGTATAATTGATAAGGAATATGATGTAGCTCAACATACTAGTGGTCGAAATAGTGGGATTTTACATGCTGGATTTTATTACTCATCCGATACTAAAAAAGCCATGCACTGTTTAAATGGTAATGCTTTAATGAAAAAGTTCTGTTTAGAAAATAATGTTCAAGTTAAATCAACTAAAAAATTAGTAGTGACCAAAAATGAAAAAGATATAGAACAGTTATACGAAATTAAACGACGTGCAGATGCCAATAATGTTGAAACAAAATTGGTTTCGAAAGAAGAAGCCGAAAAAATTGAGCCAAATGTTAATACCTACAAACAAGCATTATACTCACCAAATACTGCTTCAGTTGACCCTGAGGAAGTATGTTATAAGTTAAAAGAATATTTAATAGAAAAGAAAGTTCATTTTGTATTTAATTGCCCTTTTAAAAAAGAATTGGATTTTAAATATAAATCCCTAATTAATGCTGCTGGATTGTATGCCGATAAAATTGCACAAGAATATGGTTTAGCTAAACAATATACACTATTGCCCTTTAAGGGTGTTTATATGCGAATTAGTAATAATAAAGTGCCTACAAAGATTAATATTTATCCTGTTCCAGATTTAAAGTTTCCTTTTTTAGGAGTTCATTATATAATTACCCCAAATGAAGATATTAAAATAGGGCCTTCAGCCTCTCCTGCTTTTTGGAGAGAAAACTATTCTGGTTTTTCAAATTTTAACCTTAAAGAATTTTTAGAAATCATAGGCATTAATATAAAACTATTTATTACTAATTCATTTAATTATAGAAATTTAGCAATAAGAGAGATTAAATATTATTGGTCTAAAAATTTAATTTCTGAAGTAGAAAAATTGATTAAAAACCCATATGGAGCTAAATATAAAAAGAAAAGACCAGGGATAAGAGCCCAATTATATAATAAAGAAACTAATAAACTTGTTGATGATTTTATAATTAAACATACAGCTAATAGTACACATGTACTAAATATAATAAGTCCTGGTTTTACATGTTCTTTTTCTTTAGCTAAAGAAATTGTGGATGAAGTATTAGAAAATAATAGTTCCAATTAAACTCATTAGCTATTGATGAGCTAAATATTCAATTTTATTAAACAATAAAAATGTAACTTGGTTCATAATAAAAACAACCTTCTTTTTCTATGAATACTCAAAAATCTTTATTTAAACTTTTTATTGTTGTTTTAGTTGCCATAATCATATGGCTATCAGGATCGCTAGTGGGTGCTCCTATAAAAGGTTGGCATATTTTTGCTGTTTTCATAGCTGTAATATTTAGCTTTATTACAAAACCATACCCAATGGGTTTGATGGTTATATTAGGTTTAGTTGCGCTAACCTCTACAAAAACCATAACCATGAAAGAGGCTTTATCTGGTTATGGTGATACTACAGTTTGGTTGGTGGTTGCAGCTTTTTTAATTGCTGGAGGAGTTATTAATACAGGTTTAGGTAAAAGAATTGCACTTAAGTTAGTAAGTTGGCTTGGTAAAACTACCTTGGGTTTAGGATATGCAATTTGTGGTGCCGAACTTATTTTAGGACCTGTTGTGCCTTCTAATACTGCTCGTGGAGGTGGAATTTTAGCACCAATAGTTAATTCTATTTCAATTGCTTTAGGTTCTACTCCAAAAGATAACCCTAAAAAGGCTGGAGAGTTCTTAACTTTAGTTGGTTCTCATGCTAACCTTATTACTGCTGCAATGTTTCTTACAGGAATGGCAGCTAATCCGTTAGTATCTCGAGCTATAGAAGACATTCAAGGTATAGAATTTGGATGGGGAACATGGGCATTAGGAGCTATAGTTCCGGGATTAATCAGTTTATCATTATTGCCTTTGGTTATTTACAAATTTTCTAAGCCAACATTAACCGATTCAAAAATCGCTCAAAAAGAAGCTAAAAAACAGTTAGAGGAAATAGGCACAAAACTCTCTATTAAAGAAGGTGTCATGCTAGTTATTCTTATATTATTATTGGTATTGTGGAGTACTAAATTTTTACACGGATTAAGCACTACTCTGGTTGCTTGGATTGGTGTTTCTGTTATGTTAATAACGAATACACAAATATGGGATGATATCATTAAAAATAAAAAGGCCTGGGATACTTTAATTTGGTTAGGTGGCTTGCTTACAATGGCTAATTTATTAAAAGATTATGGCTTTATAGATTGGTTTGTATTACATACAAAAGAACAAGTTATTGGATTTAGTGGGTTAACTACCATTATAATTCTAGGCTTGATATATTTTTATTCTATGTATGCTTTCTCTATGTTAACAGCACATATTTCTGCCATGGTTTCTGTGTTTTTAGCTGTAGTGTTTGCAGCTGGAGGTTACCCATTAATTGCAGCAGCTATTTTTGCCTATTTTTCAAATTTAAGTGGTTGTTTAACAAGTTACTCTTCAGGACCTGTAGTTATATATTTTGGATTAAATTATGTGAAAATCCCTAAGTGGTTCTCTATAGGGTTTTTAATTTCTTTATTTCATATTATTGTTTGGTTAGGTGGTGGTTTAATTTGGTGGAAAATATTAGGTTGGTGGTAAAATTATGTAGCTTGAATTTACTTGTCGTAAGTTTCGTAGAAGTTAGATACAGCCTTGAGAAAACTTCACAAACAAATTCATATAAAAAATTATTCTATATTGTTGAATTAGGATTATTTAAGGATAGATAGATTCTTGTTAATAAATGTTAATTTATTCTTCTGTTGCACACAAAATAGTACTTTAGTGCAATTCTTAAACTAACTAAATACACCACAATGAAAAAAATAATTTTCCTTTCATGCTTCCTTATAGTTTTTCTCTCTTACAGTCAAAGCAGAAAAATTCCAATCGATACAATGGTAGTTACAACACACAATACAACCATAAAAGGTCAAAATTTTTCTTATACAGCAACTACTGGAACACAACCTGTTTGGGATACTAATGGAGATCCAACAGCTACATTGTTTTATACATATTATAAACGTAATAATACTAAAAGTGCAGATAGACCATTAATTATTTCTTTTAATGGAGGACCAGGATCAGCTTCGGTTTGGATGCATGTTGCTTATACAGGACCTCGTATTTTAAATATTGATGACGAAGGCTATCCTGTACAACCTTATGGCTTCAGAAACAATCCATATTCAATTTTAGATGTTGCAGATATTGTTTTTGTAAATCCTGTAAATACTGGATATTCCCGAATGATTGAAGATAAGGATGGCAAATTACCAGACAAAAAATTATTCTTCGGAATTAATGCAGATATTAAATATTTAGCAGAATGGGTAAACACATTTGTTTCCAGAAAAAACCGTTGGGAATCTCCAAAATACATTATTGGTGAAAGTTATGGTGGTACTCGTGTAATGGGATTATCAAATGAACTTCAAAGCTCGCATTGGATGTATTTAAATGGTGTGATTTTAGTTTCTCCAGCAGATTATAACCTTTATAGTACTGGACAACCCATTTATTCAGCAATTAATTTACCTTACTTTACAGCAGCTGCTTGGTATCATAAGGTATTGCCAACAGCTTTACAAAGCAAAGATTTAACTGAAATTTTACCAGAAGTAGAAGACTATGCCATAAATATATTAATGCCAGCAATAGCTAAAGGAGGTTTTATTTCGGATGCAGAAAGGAATGATGTAGCAGAAAGAATGTCTTATTATTCAGGGCTTAATAAAAAGGCGATTATACAGCATAATTTAGTTGTTCCTACTAGTTTCTTTTGGAAAGAACTACTACGTGATAGAACTGGACAAACAATTGGCAGATTAGATTCTCGTTATTTAGGAATCGACAAAATGGAAGCTGGAACGAGACCAGATTACAGTGCCGAACTCACATCTTGGTTACATTCTTTTACGCCAGCAATAAACCATTATATTAAAAAAGAATTAAAATTTGATACTGATATTAAGTACAATATGTTTGGTTCTGTGCGTCCTTGGGATAGAGAAAACAATACTACTAGAGAAGATTTACGTAAAGCAATGGCAGCCAATCCCTATTTAAAAGTATTAAACCAATCGGGTTATTACGATGGAGCTACTACTTATTTCGCTGCTAAATATACCTTATCACAAATTGACCCAAGTGGAAAAATGAAGGATCGCTTTACGTTTAAAGGCTATAGAAGCGGACATATGATGTATTTGAGAAACGAAGATTTAATTAAGTCCAATGATGATTTAAGAGAATTCATCAAAAATTCGTTAGCTAAAGGAAAATCGGCTAAATATTAATTAATGCGAAAACACTTATTTTCTGGATTTCTTGCTATTTTTATTTTATTGGCAATATGTTCCTGTAAATCTGAACCTATAGAAACTATAGCATTTATTGAAACTCCAGCAGGTTTAATTAGTTCTGAACCCAATTTGCACAAGACAGATGATGGCACAATATATTTAAGTTGGATTGAAACTAATGCTGACAAAAGCAGCACACTATCGTTTTCAACTTTAGACGATAATAATAGTTGGTCGCAACCAAAAACCATTGCTAATGGTACAGATTGGTTTGTAAATTGGGCAGACTTCCCTTCTATTAGTTCTTTTGGAAAAATTGGTTTAGCTGCACATTTTTTAGATAAAAGTGCTGAAGATACTTTTGCTTACGATGTAAAACTTACTCTTTCCAATGATAATGGAAATACTTGGAACGCTCCTTTTATTCCACATAGTGATAATACAAAAACGGAGCATGGCTTTGTGAGTAAAGTCGCAATGAACGATAATAGCTTTCTTGCTGTATGGCTCGATGGACGAAAAATGGCTTATGCCGAAAAAGATTCAACCATAACCAAAGAAATGACTTTAAGAAGTGCCATTATAAACAAAGAAGGAGAATTATTAAACGAATATTTATTAGATAATCGTGTTTGTGATTGTTGCCAAACAGATGCTGCTATGACTAATGATGGACCAATAGTTGTGTATAGAGATCGATCTGAAAAAGAAATTAGGGATATATATTATGTAAGACTGATTAATAACGAATGGACAGAACCTAAACCCATTTTTAACGATAACTGGGAAATAGTTGGTTGTCCTGTTAATGGAGCTGCAATTTCTGCAAAAGACAATACTGTAGCTGTAGTTTGGTTTACTATGGCATTTAATGTTCCTAAAGTAAAAGTTGCATTTTCTAACGATAATGGAGAAACCTTTGGTAAGCCTATAAATATTGGAGATATTGACCCAATGGGTCGTGTAGATATTGAATTGTTAGAAGACAATTCAGCTTTTGTAAGTTGGATGGATATTGTAAATGAAAATACCGTTATTCAGCTTCAAAAAGTATTTCAAGATGGTACTTTAAGTGAGCTTACTACATTAACAGAATCTTCGGAGAGTAGATCGAGTGGTTTTCCAAGAATGGTTGTTAAAGATAATATGGCATATTTAACCTGGACAGATGCCAGAGATAAAAATTTGAGCATTAAAACAGCAAGAGTAAATACTAACAATTTAAGATAGTTGTTGTAAAAAATGCATAAACCTCTTATAAGCATTCTCATTCCTTTTAAAAATACTGTTGAGTTTTTACCAGAATGTTTACAATCTATTATTAATCAAACTTACAGCACATGGGAATTGCTAATCGTTGATGATGGCTCAACAGATGAAAGCTTCAAATTAGTAGAAAATTTTGCAAATAAAGATTCAAGAATTCACCTTCTTAAAAATAATGGCTTCGGAATTATTAGTGCTTTAAGATTAGCATTTTCTAATAGCAAAGGAGATTTTATCACTCGAATGGATAGCGATGACATCATGTCTTCAAACAAATTAGAAGTTTTAAGTAATAACTTAATAAAATTTGGTAAACAACACGTAGCTATTGGTTTGGTTAAGTATTTTTCTGAAACAGGAATTGGTGATGGCTATTCAAAATATGAAACTTGGATAAATAACTTAACCTTAAATGGAACAAATTATAGTGAGATTTATAAGGAATGTGTCATTCCTTCACCTTGTTGGATGATTCATCGTGAAGATTTAATTAATGCAGATGCTTTTAATCCTAATCGCTATCCTGAAGATTATGATCTTACTTTCAGGTTTTATAAAAAAGGCTATACATGTATTCCTTGTAACAGCATTTTACACCAATGGAGAGACTATACTACAAGAGCATCTCGAATTGATCCTCATTATGCACATGACTATCTATTAGATATTAAACTGTATTATTTTTTAATGCTGGATTATAATAACTCCAGACCATTAGCAATTTGGGGAGCTGGAGATAAAGGAAAAACAATTGCCAAAACCTTGATAGAAAATGAAGTCCCTTTTGATTGGATTTGTGATAACCCAAAAAAAATAGGTCGTGATATATATGGTAAAGGGCTTAAGCCATTCACTTTTTTAAAGCAGATTCAAAACCCACAAAGCATCATAACTGTTGCAAATGCAGAAGCTCAAAAGCAAATTAGAAACTATCTTACAAAACTAAGACTTCAATCTATGAGAGATTATTTTTTCTTCTGCTAATAAATTGATGTTAAACGTTAAATTTCTCAAAACGATAAAGAGATTATCTCATTTCATTTTCTATATTTGACAAATCATTTTTAGGATGCAGTTTAAACACCCAGAACTTCTTTACGCTTTACTCCTTTTACTCATTCCTATTATAGTTCACTTATTTCAGTTACGGCGTTTTCAAAAAGTTGAATTTACCAATGTTCATTTTTTAAAGCAAGTAACTTTACAAACCCGAAAAAGTTCACAGCTTAAAAAATGGATCACATTGCTTACACGTTTATTGTTATTGGCAGCAATCATTATTGCGTTTGCACAACCTTACGCTTCAAAATTAGATAATCTAAAAACCAACACAGAAACTGTTGTTTACCTTGATAACTCTTTTAGCATGCAAGCCAAAGGAGAAAATGGAGAGCTTTTAAGAAGAGCTGTTCAAGACGTGATTAATGCTATGGACGATAAAGACGTGATTACTGTTTTTACCAATAACAATACCTTTAAAAATGCTACAAAAAAGACTATTAAGAATGAATTGCTTCAGTTAGAATATACTTCAATTCAATTGGATTATGATGCTGTAATTTTAAAAGGCAAACAACTGTTTAGCAAAGAGGTTTCTACGTTAAAGAATTTAGTCTTGCTTTCCGATTTTCAGCAACAACAAAAAGATTTTATTATTGATTACGATAGCTCGATAAAAGTAAGTTTAGTAAAGTTAAAGTCTGTTAACAGTAATAATATTAGTATTGATAGTGTTTATATCTCTAAAACAAATGCGAGTAATATAGAATTTACTGTTTTATTAAAACATCAAAACGATGCAATTAGCGATATTTCAATTTCTCTGTTTAGTAACAATAATCTTTTAGCTAAAACGTCGGTTAATAGTGATAATGGGTTAAAAGGCACATTTACACTTCCTAACAATAATGAAATTAATGGCAAGATTACTATTGAAGATGCAAACCTTCAGTTTGACAACACTTTATACTTTAACATAAATCAGAGACCAAAAATTAATGTGTTGTCTATAAATTCGGCAGATGACAATTATTTAAAACGCGTTTTTACAGATGATGAATTTAACTATAAATCTTCAGCATTTAATCAGTTAAATTATAGCGAAATAGAACAACAAAATTTAATTGTTTTGAATGAATTAGACAATATATCTCTAGCTCTAATTAACGCTTTAAATACGTTTAAAAATAATGGTGGATATGTATTAACTATTCCTTCAGTAAATATTACTATATCCTCTTATAATCAGTTGTTTACATATTTCAATAACATAAAAATAGATTCCCTAAATACTTCAGAAAAAAAACTAACTACAATCAACTATTCACATCCAATTTATAGCGATGTATTCGATAAAAAGGTGTCTAATTTTCAGTACCCAAAAGTAAATTCATTTTATGATTTAACATCTGGAAGCAGTTCAATTCTCCAATTTGAAGACGGAAAACCTTTTTTGTTGCAAAGCGGAAATGTATTTGTGTTTTCTTCAGCATTAAACACTAAAAATTCAAATTTTATAGATTCGCCTCTTATTGTGCCAACACTTTATAATATTGGGCGACAAAGTTTGCAATTACCAAAGCTATATTATACAATTGGAGAGGAAAATACTTTTGATGTTAATACAACAATGCAACAAGATGATATTATAAAATTAAAATCGAGTATCGTTGAAATTATACCACAGCAGCGAACTTTTAGTAACAAAGTTACAATTACAACAAACGAAGAACCAGAAGTTGCAAGTGTTTATGCTATAACCAATAAAACTGAAATATTAGAGCATATAAGCTACAATTATAATAGAAATGAAAGTGAAATGAGTTACTTGGAGCTTAACACTATTAAAAATGCAAGGATAAATAGTTCGGTTCCTCAACTTTTTAATGAGATAAAAAGTGATACAAATGTTAACGAGCTATGGAAATGGTTTGTTATTTTTGCAGCAATGTTATTGATTATAGAAATGCTCATATTAAAATATTTTAAATGAACGTACTCATTAAATCGGCTACAATTATTGACACAAAAAGTGACTTCCATAATAAAACAGTCGATATTTTAGTTGAAAAAGGCATTATTTCTAACATTGCTAAACGTATTAAAAATCCAAAAAAACACAAAGAAATCTCTCTAGATAATCTACACATATCTCAAGGATGGTTTGACAGTAGTGTGAGTTTTGGTGAGCCAGGTTTTGAAGAACGCGAAACCATAGATAATGGATTACAAACAGCAGCAAAATCTGGTTTTACTGCAGTTGCTGTTAATGCAAATACAAATCCTGTAATAAGTACAAATACTGACGTTTCATTTTTAAAATCTAAAGCTGATAAACATTCGGTAGATTTATATCCAATTGGTGCTTTAACCAAGCATAGCGATGGAAATCATCTTGCCGAATTGTATGATATGCATAATGCTGGAGCAGTTGCATTTGGAGATTACCAACAACCTGTTTGTAATCCTAATTTAATGAAGATCGCATTACAATATGCAAGTAATTTTGAAGGATTAGTTTGTTCTTTTCCACAGGAAGATAAAATTGCTGGACAAGGTGTAATGAATGAAAATATTACAAGCACTACCATTGGTTTAAAAGGAATTCCAGCTCTTGCTGAAGAATTGCAAATAGCTAGAGATTTGTTTTTATTGGATTATACAGAAGGAAAATTACATATTCCAACCATTTCTACTGCAAAATCGGTAGCATTAATACGGAATGCTAAAAAGCAAAAACTCGATGTGAGTTGTAGTGTAGCAATACACAATCTGCTGTTTACAGACGAAAATCTTACTGATTTCGATACAAACTTTAAGGTCTCCCCTTCACTACGAACACAGGAAGATATTGACGCATTA
>QMOV01000016.1 GCA_003650305.1 Bacteroidota bacterium
GCTAATGCTAAACGGTTTCGTTCACCACCTGAAAGCACTCTCACATATTTATCAACATCATCTCCACGAAATAAAAATGCGCCTAAAATATCTCGTACTTTACTTCTATTGGTCTTATTTGCAGCATCAATCATAGTATCCAAAACTGTTTTGCTACCATCTAAAAAATCGACTTGGTTTTGGGCAAAATATCCAATTTGTACATTATGTCCCAGTTTTAATTTTCCATCAAAAGGAATTTCGTTAACAATTATTTTTGCCAAAGTGGTTTTTCCTTGTCCATTTTGGCCCACAAAAGCTATTTTACTATCTCTATCTACTAAAAGGTTAACATTTTTTAAAACTTGTAACTCACCGTAATTTTTGCCTACATTTTCTGATTCTATAACCACTTTTCCTGGAACAATAGATACTGGAAAATTTAAAGACATCACACTTTTATCAACATCATCTACTTCAATACGATCAATCTTATCTAATTTTTTAATAAGAGATTGTGCCATCGTAGCTTTATTTGCTTTTGCTCTAAATTTTTCAATCAACTTTTGGGTATGCTCAATATGTTTTTGCTGATTTTTTTGAGATGCTAATTGCTGTTCTCTAATTTCTTCTCTTAAGACTAAATATTTTGAATATGGTTTAGGATAATCATAAATCCTTCCTAAAGATATTTCGATAGTTCTGTTAGTTACATTATCTAAAACCATCTTATCATGCGATACAATTACAACTGCTCCAGCATAGTTTTTTAAAAACGATTCTAGCCAAATAATGGATTCTATATCTAAATGGTTTGTAGGTTCATCTAACAGCAGCACATCGTTATTTTGAAGCAAAAGTTTTGCTAGTTCAATTCGCATACGCCAACCACCTGAAAATGTATCTGTGAGTTTATTAAAATCCTCACGTTTAAAGCCAAGACCTTGAAGAATTTTTTCGGTTTCACCTTGGTAATTGTAACCACCCATTATTTCGTATTGATGTTGAATATCATTTAAATCTACCATGAGTTGATGATAGGATTCGCTATCGTAATCCGTACGCTCAACAAGTAGATTATTTATGCTTTCTATTTTTGCCTCTAACTTTTTTATTTCGGTGAATGCTTGGTAGGATTCTTCAAGAATTGTTCTTCCGTAAACAAAATCTATATCTTGCTTTAAAAAACCAATAGAAATCTCCTTTTCTGATGCAATTTGCCCAGAATCTGATTCCATTTCTCCAGACAAAATTTTTAATAATGTTGATTTTCCTGCTCCATTTTTACCAACCAAACCTACACGATCTCCATTGCCTAAACGAAACGTAATATCTTCAAACAAATAATCGCCTTGAAATGAAATAGAAACCCTATGTATATTAAGCATCTTTGTTACAAAAGTTACAGTAAATAACCTATAAAAGGTTAATTTTGAAATTATTAAAATGCTAAAATAACATAATTGCTCATGTTAAAAAAAGGAAATAAACTATATAGTATTTTTACAGGAAGTTGCCCAAAATGTAATGAAGAAAGTATGTATATAAATAAAAATGCATATATCCTTACAGATACTTTAAAAATGTATGAACGTTGCTCTAATTGTAATACAAAATATAAAATTGAACCGTCCTTTTTTTACGGTTCGATGTACGTTAGTTATCCTGTTGGAATTGTTTTTGCCTTTGCTGCTTTTATTATATCCTATATATTTTTGAGTGCTAGCATAAACACAGCTTTTATAAGTATAATAACTACTATGGTCGTGTTTTTACCAATAATTTTGAGACTTTCAAGAAATATATGGATTAATCTATTTATGAAATTCGATAAGAATTTAGTAAAGAAGTAATTCAGCTTTTAGCTAAACCTACTTATATCAATCTCTTTTTCTAAAAGTTTTCCTTTTTCAATAAAACTAAACAATTGTTTTGCAACATAAGGTGCAATCAACACACCTCTTGTACCTAACCCATTTAGTACAAACATATTTTTGTGTTGATGATGTTGCCCAACTAAAGGTCTTCTGTCTTTAACAGTAGGTCTTATTCCTGCAATTTGATCTACAACTTTATAATCACAAAGCATAAATTTTTCTAGTTTTCTTAAAAGTTCTTCTTTAGCTTTAGCTGTAATATTATGTGTTGTGTCTTCCCAATTATAAGTTGCACCTACAATATAGAGGTCTTTTGCTAGTGGCATAATAAATCCGCCCGATTTTAGTATAAAATCGATTTTTAATTCTGGTGAGTAAATTGTTAAAAGTTCACCTTTAGCTGGCTTTAATGGCAGATGGTAAAAAAATGGGTTTTTTGTTAATCCGAAACCTTCAGCAAATACAATATGCTTGGCTTCATGATTATTGTAAATTACATGTGTTGGATTAGAAATAAGATTACCATAAACAAAAGTCTCTTTTATAAACTGTCCTTTTGTCCTTAAATCATCTCTATATTTTTCGATAAGTGAAGTAGTATCTATTCGTCCTGTTTGAAGCACTTTGCCAAAACCATGATTAGCATTTATAGTTCTATTGCTGTTTTGTATAATTTTGGTTGATAAAAATTGAGATAATTTTGGCTTATCGCAAGCTTCAAACCAATTGTTTTGCTCTTCAACAGAAGCAAATAAGCGATAGACAGGAATTTTATAATCGAGTTTTGTGTTTAAGCTTCGCTCTAATGCATGATACATAGGCAATGCCAAATCCAATTGTTCTTTGGCTTTCCATACAGGAGTAAACCGTTTTAAGATTACAGGATTATACATACCTCCTGCAACAGTTGAAGAATGCTGAGACTCGTTATCGAATACAACAAAAGATTTATCATGCTGTCTTAACACTTCGCAAAATAATATGCCTGCAAGCCCAGAACCAACGATTATATAATCGACTTTCTTCATACATACACAAAATTAGCTATAAAAAAACGCTCACAATTATATTGTGAGCGTTTTTTTATTGTTTCACTACACAGTTAGTAGCTCCACATATCTTGTTCGAAATCTCGAATCTTTTCTTTAATTCTGTCCGATTCTAAAAGTTGCATTAAAGCATTATTGCTAATGTACTCATTAACTGCTCTATCACCTTGTACATTTTCTTCTCGAAAAATGTAGCCATTAAACCGTCTGGAATTTAAGAGGTGATCGAATGATAAAGGAATTGCACTATTCTTACCATTAAACACTTTGGCTTTATGCAATACTTCTCTTGCATCTGGAAAGAATACCCAAAATAAAGGTACTAAATCGCTTTCGTCTGTATCTATAAAATTAACATCTGGTGATACTGGAGCAATACCAAGTAATCGGTATCTTAATTCACCCAAACGCTTATCAAAATACCAAATTCCTTTTACATGATACTCTGCAATATCTGCAGCAGTAATATCTCTTCTGTTAATATATTCTGGAGATAATTCTTCTCCAGCATTAATTTGTTCAATACCAAGTTCGGTAGTATCAATTAATGTTAATGCTGCTTCTATATCTTTTAATGTACGTTTTGAAGTAAAATAAGAATCGTCGTAAATATGTTCAATGTCGCCATTTTTAACGCTAGTCATTAACACATCAAATAAAGAACGTCTATCTCTACCAATGTTATTGGTATCTATTGGATAATATAATGAGAAGTTTACACGTTCATCCAGAACAATTTTTTCCCAAATTATTCTAGAATACAATATGTCTCTATCATCAACATAACCATATTCTAACGGCTTATCGTTATCTAACGCTATTTGTGCATCTGTTTTTACACCTATTTCATCTGGACTTTTAGCATTTAAAATATTTGCTTGTGCAAACGAACTGTTTACAGCAAAAACACATAAAACGGTTAATATTAAACTTTTTAAATTCATATTCTTCAAGTTTATTAGTATGTGACAGATTAATTCTCTATCTCTTTTAGTTTGTTAACTCAATAAATACAGGTGATACTTTTTTAAGTATAATACTTACACCTTTTGCTTTAGCTTGTATATCAAATATTTGCACAGCAGAACCACGCTTTGCTTTTCTTAACGCTTGTTTTGCTCTTGTATTTAACTTGCCTCCACTAACATTTATTGTTGGTTGTCCTGGAACTTTAAATTTAAATCCAGAAACATTTAATGGTAATTCGAAATCAAAATCTTCAAATTTTGCACCAATGGTAGAAATTTCAAGACTATTACGTTGCATTTTTACCAAACCATTTTCACCTCTAATAGTTCCTGTTGGTCTAGGTAAATCTTTAATTCTAAATTTAGCTCTATCGTTAACTTTTTCTCCTCCTGGTAAAGTACCATTTACATTAATAGTAACTTCTCTACCTTTTACAGTAGTAACATCCATAATATAGCTGCTTCCTTTAACTCGTGTTAAACCAGATGCATTAGCATTTACATTATTGTCAGAAATACCTGCAAAAGAAATCGTCATTGGGTTTTTTACACCACGATATACTACATTCATTTTATCGGCTGAAATAGTTGCAGCGTTTGGTTTTGGTACTGTTGCAAAAGATTGGTCAACAATAACTTCCTGTTCTACTCCATCTTCCATGAAAATTAATTTTCCTTCAATTCTATGTTCTCCAGGGTTACCTGTGCCAAAATTTAGCTTTACTTTACCTTGCTCTATAGAATATTCTGAAGCTTTAAGTGGACGTCCATCTAAAGTTAACTCTACTCTATTTGGTTTTGTAGATTCGTCTTTTCTACCCAAGACTATCTGTCCATCAAATACTTCACCGTTAAAGAAAGCTGATTTTGAAGTTTCCAACAGCGTTGTATAGTTAGACATAGAAACTTCTCTAGAGAGTTTTCCTTGTAACATTACACCTAAAACTTCCGATTGCGTTGTTTTAATATCAGACTGCAATTGTGTCATTTTAGTTAAAGAAGCAACCAAAGGAAACTCTTTATAGTGGTAAATTAACCATGGAATTACATTACCATCCCTGTTAGTAACAGGTTCTGTAGAAAACTTCTTTTTAACATCGTTAGAGATGTCTTTATATTTAGGATTATCGCTTAATACACTAACAACACCATCTCTAAATTTATTTATTTCGTCTAAAAAACCTTGTCCTTCATCCTTTAGCTTCTCACCAATAAAGAATTTTTCATCTAAGAAATCTGGTCTATCCATAATTTCGTAATCTTCAGGATTTTCAACAGTAACTGTCATTTTTCCTTTAAGATCCTCTAAATAAGAATTAAACCCATCTGCTAAAGATGATATTTGGTCTGCTTTTTCTTTTAAGGGTTTATATTTTGCTGGTTGTTCAAGAGCTTTTGCTGTTAAACCATCCATAAACGTTGTGTTTCTCGTCGTAGCTGCTTCGTTTGATTCGGTTAATCTTTCGTTCATTAATCCGAATGCCGACAGCACTTCTTTCGACATATTTAATGCTAGCATCGCTATAAAGATTAAATACATCAAGTTTATCATTTTCTGCCTTGCAGATAATTTTGCTCCTGCCATAACTGATTAGTTTTAGGTTTTTAAAATGGATTAAATTCTAATTAGTTTTTGTTCATTGCAGAAAGCATTCCGCCATAAACACCATTTAATGATGATAAGTTAGTAGCTAATGAGGCCATTTGCTCTTTTAATTTTCCAGCATTGTCATTAACTTCTTCGTTAATCGTAGCTTGACGGTTAACAGTCTCTAATTGTACTTTATATAAACTGTTTAAAGATTCCATTTGTGCTGCTGCTAAAGACATTTCTTCGCTATATTTTTGAGTAGCGTTCATTCCTTCTACAGTAGGTGCCATGCTTTTTGCAGCGCCTTCAAAGTTTCTAATGCTATCGCCAAAACTTGTCATTAGTTCTCCATCTATTTGAGCTTCTTTAAGTAATTCATCTAATTTTTTAGACAATAATCCTTCTGCATCTTTAGAGCCATCATCATTATTAGCTCTTCCTCCTTCTAATTCTGGATAAACTAACGACCAATCTAAATCGTCGTCAACTGGTTCGAAAGCTGAAATCGCAAAAATAATTGCTTCAGTAATTAGACCAAATGCTAACATTACATTACCTGTTAGTGGTCCGATTTGAAAATGAATAATTTTAAATAGTGCTCCAATAATTACTATTGATGCTCCAAATCCGTAAGCCATGTTCATAAACTTCTTACTTGCTCTTGATTGTGCCATAATATTTATTTTTAGTTAAGTTAAGTTAATTTTTTCTAATTTTTTTTGTTGCGTTTTTTGTTATTTCTGTTCCCATGTAGTCTTGTACTGTACGGAAACCTATATAACTTCTTGCAGAATCTGCATATTCGTAATCTCTAGAACTTACTTGTAAGAAGTATGCAACATCTTTCCAAGACCCTCCGCGAACAACTTTACGTTCATTATCTGAATCGTTTACATTTGGGTTGATTGTTGAAGTATATTCGTAAGAGGAAGGATCGTAAGATGAATGTACCCACTCTGATACATTTCCAGCCATATTGTATAAGTTATAATCATTTGGTTCAAACGATTTTGATTCAACAGTATATAAAGCTTGATCTGCAGCATAATCTCCTCTTAAAGGTTTAAAGTTTGCCATAAAACAACCTCTATCGTTTATAGCATAAGGTCCTCCCCAAGGAAATGTTGCACCTTGAAGACCTCCTCTTGCCGCATATTCCCATTCAGATTCTGAAGGTAATCTAAAACCATTTACGTTTTGTTTATCTCTTTGCTTTTGATAGGCATTCTTTTTTAATGTACGCCATTGGCAGAATGCTTTGGCTTGTTTCCAAGTTATGCCTACTACTGGATAATCTCCATATGCATCATGCCAAAAATAGTCATTATGCATTGGCTCGTTATATGAATATTTGAAATCTCTTATCCATACTGTTGTGTCTGGATAAACTTCTATTTCTTCTCTTTCAATAACATCACTACGCTTCAGCTCTCTGTAATTAGCAGCTGACTTAATATCCATAGATGTATATTGAAATTTAAATTTTGTTACATCCCAAGTACGTTCTCCATTATAAGATTCTTCTATTGGCAGATACATTGTATCCATAACTTCAGCATAATAGATATCCGGATAATCTTCGGTATCAAAAATTAAGTCAACATCATGATTTAATTTTCTACCCTCAAAACCTGTTTCTCCTAAACCGCTATAATTATCTAACATATACTTTTCGTAAACACTCATATCTGTAGTATCTGCATCTTTAAAAGCAAATTGCGCAATTCCATCAGATTCTGGATCGGTTTCTCCAACCTCATCTGCCAGAATAGCAAGTTTTGTTCTAATTATAGAATCTCTAACCCAATTTACAAATTGACGATACTCACTATTTGTAATTTCAGTTTCATCCATATAAAAGGCTCTTACTGTAACTGTTTTAGTAGGCGCATCCTTTACTCCGGCTAAATCGTCGTCCGATTTACCCATTATAAAAGCACCTCCAGGTACTAAAGTCATACCGTAAGGCTTTTCGGGATGCCATTTTTTTCCTTTAACTCCTACCAATTCTCCTCTATCTCCTGAACCACAACTGGCTAACAGAGCTAAAATTGCGGTTACTAATACTAACTTTTTCATGTACATAACTTGTGGTTAATTTTTATAGTTTATTATTTTTGAGAGTGTAAACATATTTATATATTTTATAAAAAACAACTTTTTAGGCAAAAAAAATGCATTTTATCCAAAAAAAATGCATTTCATCGATGAAATTGTTATTATTTGTTTCATCTAAACACTATTTTTTTTATACGCTTTATACCATCTTTCAGGTATTTTTCCATTGCTTGCATCAAGATAATCTTCATACATGCATGGTAATAACGTAAACTGCTTCAATTTATTATTAACATTTGGGGAAAAAGGTATTTCAATCCACCAACGTCCTACTTTATTACTTTTGTAAAATATTAGTTCTTGGTTCTCAATTAAAACAGTAAACTTTTGGTAACTGGTTTTATCTTTAAAGTCATCATCTTTAACTCTACAATTTACACCTTCGATAAAATACCAAATTATTTGCGCCAATAACAATGCTGTTGCGTCGTCATCTTTTGATGGTCTATATTCATAAAGACCAAAAGAAGACACTTTATTGCTTATGCCAGCATATCTAGAAATAGCACAAATTTCTTTTCCGTCGAAACCGTTAGGTGAAAACTTTTGTTTTACACTAACTTCTGAAGATTTAATACTACATAAATCTAAACTCACTATATTGGCATCACGCATAACGGGTTCTACAAAACTAATGTTATTAGATATTTCGCCTAATCTATAAGCTTCAAAATAAAGTTTTTCCATCAAATCTATTTCTTCTTGCGAATTAAAATAAGTTTGATATCCTAAAGTGGAATAATTAAATAAATTATAAGGTTGCTCTAAAATTATTTTGCCCAGATAACTATTATTTTTGATTGGTCTTGAAGAATCGCCCAAATCAAATTTACTGTCTATATTAACAATGTTAACCATTGAAGAAAAATCATCATAAGCCCTATAGTTTGCATAAGTTAAATCTTGGCTTCCGCCTATAATAATAGGAATGATGTTTTTTTCTAATAATATGGTTAAGGTAGTTTGTAATGCAAAATAGGTGTCCTCAGCTGTTTCTCCTTTTTGAATATCTCCTAAATCGGCAATTGTTAAATACCAGTTACCAGGAAATAAAGCATATAATGCTTTTCGAATTTCACTTAATTGAAAATCTTCTCCTATATAATTAACAGCATTTCTGTTTTCTAAAACACCAACAATGGCAATTTTTACATCATCAAGTTCTGGAATGCCATGTTGTTGAGAATGGATTTTTAATTTTCTTCCAAGCACTTGAGTAGATAACAGCTCATTATGAGCTAAAACCAAATCTTGAACAGGTGAGAGAAAACTAAAGTTCATGAATTATTTCTTTTTTGCTGATGCTTTTCTTTTTGTAGTTTTTTTCTTAGGTGATTTTTTTTCTAAAATATCTAATACTTCTTCAAGTGTAAATTTAGAAACATCGACGGTTTTAGGTAATTCAATTTTTATTTTTCCTTTAATAATGTTATGTCTTCCCCAACGTGCTTTTTCAACTCTAATGCCTTCAACTTCCCAATGGTGAATTAATTTATCTTTTTCTTTTTGAATTTTATCTTCAATTAACTCAATAATATCCATTTCGGATAAATTGTCCCAGTCGTATTTTCTATTTACATTAATAAACATATTATTCCATTTAATAAATGGCCCAAAACGTCCTTTCCCTTTTTGTACTGGTAATTCTTGATAGATGTGAATAGGTGCATCTGCTTTTTCCTTTTCTTTTATAAGAATAATTGCTTCATCAAGCTTCACATTTAATGAATTTACTCCTTTTGGTAAAGACACGAATTTTTTACCGAATTTAACATAAGGTCCAAACCTGCCGTTATTTACTTCTATATCTTCTCCTTCATACATGCCTAAACTTTTTGGAAGTTGAAATAAATCCATTGCTTCTTCATAAGTAATGGTATTAATCTGTTGCTCTGGAGACAAACTGGCAAACTGTGGCTTTTCTTCATCATCTATAGTACCTATTTGAACCATTGGTCCAAACTTACCTAAACGCACAATTACTTGTCTTCCAGTTTTTGGGTCTTCTCCAAGAATACGTTTACCAGATTCTCTTTCAGCATTCGATTGTACATCTTCTACTTTTGGATGAAAGTCTTTATAAAAATCTTTCATCATTTTAGTCCAACTTTGCTTTCCTTCAGCTATATTATCGAAATCTTCTTCAACTTTAGCAGTAAAATTATAGTCTAAAATAGCATCAAAATGATTCACTAAAAAGTCGGTTACAATCATTCCAATATCTGTTGGCACTAATTTACCTTTATCAGATCCTACTTTTTCGGTCAATAAGATATCTTTTACTATTCCACTTTCGAGTGTCAATTGTGAATATTTTCGTTCTTCACCTTCAATAGCACCTTTATTTACATATCCTCTATTTTGAATTGTGGAAATTGTTGGTGCATAAGTAGATGGACGACCTATACCAAGTTCTTCTAATTTCTTAACTAAAGATGCTTCAGTAAATCTATATGGTGCACGTGTATAACGCTCAGTCGCAGTAATATAATTACTTTGAAGTGTTTGATTAACTTGTAAAGCTGGTAACATTCCTTCTTGTTCTTGATTCTCATCATCAGTCCCTTCAAGATAAACCTTTAAGAATCCATCAAATTTAATTACTTCGCCATTTGCATTAAATACATCATTATGAGTTGATGCACTAATCTTGATTACTGTTTTTTCTAATTGTGCTTCACTCATTTGTGAAGCTATTGCACGTTTCCAAATCAACTCGTATAATCGTGTTTGGTCTCTTTCGATATTTACCGAACTACGAGAAAAATCGGTTGGACGTATCGCTTCATGCGCTTCTTGCGCGCCTTTGGATTTTCCTTTATAATTTCTTGGTTTGCTATATTGTGAACCATAAGTATTATTGATTTCGACTTCGGCAGCTTGACGTGCAGTGCTAGATAAATTTACACTATCGGTTCTCATATAAGTAATTAAACCAGCCTCATATAAACGCTGAGCCATTGTCATGGTTTTGCTTACAGAAAAATATAATTTACGTGATGCCTCTTGTTGTAATGTTGAGGTTGTAAAAGGTGCTGCAGGTGATTTTTTTATTGGTTTCTTTTCTAAATCAGAAACTTCAAAACTTGCATTAGTATTAGCTTCTAAAAATTTATAAGCCTCTTCTTTTGTAGCAAAGGTATTTGGTAGCTTCGCTTTAAAAATCTTTTCTTCTTCTGTTGAAAATTCAGCATCAATTCTATAAGATGCTTTGGGTTTAAAACTCAATATTTCACGTTCACGTTCTACGATTAAACGTACAGAAACTGATTGCACTCGTCCAGCAGATAATCCTCCTTTTATTTTACGCCAAAGTATTGGAGAAAGTTCGTACCCCACAATTCTATCTAATACACGACGTGCTTGTTGTGCATCTACTAAATTATAATTAATACTTCTTGGGTTTTCTACTGCATTTTGAATGGCAGACTTTGTGATTTCATGAAATACAATACGCTTTGTTTTAGCTTTATCGAGTTTTAGTGTTTCGGATAAATGCCATGCAATAGCTTCTCCTTCTCTATCCTCATCACTTGCTAACCAAACAGTATCTGCTTTTTTTGCTAAATCTCTTAGTTTTTTAACAACTGCTTTTTTGTCTTTGGAAACTTCGTATTTAGGTTT
Organism: Bacteroidota bacterium; assembly: GCA_003650305.1. GTDB lineage: Bacteria > Bacteroidota > Bacteroidia > Flavobacteriales > Flavobacteriaceae > PRS1. The sequence continues at coordinate 11,207 of QMOV01000016.1, forward strand.
AAAATCGCCTTCAACATCTACACCTAGTTCCTTCGATGGTAAGTCTGCTATATGTCCGAAACTTGACTCTACTTTAAAGTCTTTGCCCAGAAATTTTTCTATAGTTTTTGCTTTTGCAGGTGACTCAACAATTACTAAATTCTTTTCCATATTCGTTTTTTTTGAGGCTACAAATGTATATGAATTTTTTTATTTTCAAATTTTATTTTTAGAAATGGTACAAAAAAAACCTGTTTGAGACAGGTTTTTAATATCTAATAATTTATTAATTTTTTTCATTTCACTCAACAATATGGTTAACTTCATCTTCATTATTAAACCCTATAACTTTCTTATATATTATATAAACAGGATGATAAACAAAAGGTGCTGTGAAAAGAACTCCAATTCCGCATAATAAAAAGCCAACGATTTGTGCTAATAATGAAGATACAATAATTAGCCCAAATGCTAATAACCATTTTTTATGTCCTATTTTAAAGCTTATACTAACTATATCTCCTACACTTAATTCTGGATTAAAAGCAAAAATTATAGCAAAAAACGACATAGGCACTAAAACATATATTAAAGGTATATAACATAATAATGCCGCTGGTATAGAAATTAAGACTGAAACTACTACTAATAAAAATGCTTTACTTAAATATTTACCATTAATAAAACAAAAGAAATCTGATGTTGTTACCGCTTTACCTTCATCTAAAGCTCTCATAATCCTAAAAAAAGCTGCATTTATAGCTACTGATACTGCACTCAAAACAACAATACCAATTATTACAAATAATATATAAATAATAGACATTCCAGCAAAAAATTCGTTATAAGAACCTGGATCGCTATAACCGCTTTTTGCTTGAGCAATCATTATAGTAATTAAAGGCAGATATAAAACAATGATTAAGGGTAGCATTATAATAATTACAAACAACTGCATTAAAAATCCTTGCAACCAAGTCTTTTTAAACAGCTCAATGGATTCGCTAAAAATAGTTCCGAAATCTAATGCCTTTGCATTATTTATTTTCTCTTTTAAAAAACTAATAGTATTCATGAAGTTAGTGAGTTTGTGTTATATCTCAAAAGTAAATGGTTTATAACGACTTTACAAATAAACTTATTAAAGCTGACACTTTGTCATAATATTTAAAATATTCGTATCTTTGCATGTTTATTGACGAAAACGTATTTTCAATACACTAAATGGAAAAGATAATAAACGAAAACAAACAAGGTGAAACCCTCGTTTTAGAAGCCAAAGTAAACAACCAACGTAAGCTTTTTATAGAAAGCTATGGTTGTGCTATGAATTTTAGTGATAGTGAAATTGTTGCTTCTATATTAGCTAATGAAGGGTTTAATACAACACAAAATCTTGAGGATGCCGATTTGGTTCTAGTAAATACTTGCTCTATTCGTGATAAGGCAGAACAAACTATTAGAAAACGTTTAGAAAAATATAATTCGGTAAAAAAGAAAAACCCAAAAATGAAAGTTGGTGTTTTGGGTTGCATGGCAGAACGTTTAAAAGAAAAGTTCCTTGAAGAAGAAAAAATAGTTGATCTTGTTGTTGGTCCTGATGCATATAAAGATTTACCAAATCTTATTGCCGAAGTTGAAGATGGTAGAAACGCAGTAAACGTTATCTTATCTAAAGAAGAAACTTATGCTGATATTTCTCCTGTGAGATTAAACAGTAATGGTGTAACAGCTTTTGTTTCTATTACTCGTGGTTGCGATAATATGTGTACATTTTGCGTAGTACCTTTTACACGAGGTCGAGAACGAAGTCGTAATCCGCAAAGTATTATCGATGAAGTTAATGATCTTTGGAGTAAAGGCTATAAAGAAATTACGCTACTTGGTCAAAATGTGGATAGCTACCTTTGGTATGGAGGCGGATTAAAAAAAGATTTTGTTAAGGATTCTGAAATGCAGCAAGCAACAGCTGTAAATTTTTCGAAATTATTATCACTTTGTGCTGAATCGCAACCAAAAATGCGTATTCGTTTTTCTACCTCTAATCCACAGGATATGTCATTGGATGTTATTAAAACAATGGCGAATTATAACAATATTTGTAATTATATTCATTTGCCAGTACAAAGCGGAAGCAATCGTATTTTAAAAGAAATGAATCGTCAACATACTCGCGAAGAATACTTTGAATTGATTGATAATATTAAGCGTATTATTCCAGATTGCACTATTAGTCACGATTTAATTGTAGGTTTCCCAACTGAAACCGAAGAAGACCATCAAGATACTTTAAGCTTGATGGAATATGTAAAATATTCTTTTGGTTATATGTTTACTTATTCTGAAAGACCCGGAACACTTGCAGAACGTAAAATGAAAGACGATATTCCTGAAGCAGTAAAAAAGCGACGATTTAATGAAATCCTTCAACTGCAGCAAAAACACAGCGCTTATCGAACACAACAAGAACTTGATAAAGTTGTAGAAGTATTAATTGAGAAAGAATCTAAAAAATCATCAGCACATTGGTCTGGGAGAAATGAACATAACACTGTTGTTGTCTTTCCAAAAGAGCATTATAAAGTTGGCGATTTTGTAAATGTAAAAACAAACGAATGTACAAGCGCAACACTTATTGGTGAAGCAGTTGGATTAAGTAATAACAACTAAAAACAAAAAGATTCCTGCATACGCAGGAATGACAACATATGGAATCAGTACAAGCCATAAAACAACGCTTTGGTATTATTGGAAATGATGCTACACTAAATCGCGCAATTGAAAAAGCGATACAGGTCTCACCAACAGATATTTCGGTAATTGTTACTGGAGAAAGTGGTGTGGGTAAAGAAAGTATTCCAAAAATTATACATCAGCTTTCACATCGTAAACACTCTAAATACATTGCTGTAAACTGTGGAGCAATACCTGAAGGCACAATAGACAGCGAATTATTTGGTCACGAAAAAGGTGCTTTTACAGGAGCCACACAAACACGAAGTGGTTACTTTGAAGTAGCCGATGGAGGAACCATTTTTTTAGATGAAGTTGGAGAATTACCTTTAACTACTCAAGTTCGTTTATTACGCGTTTTAGAAAATGGCGAGTTTATTAAAGTAGGCTCAAGCAAAGCACAACAAACAGATGTACGCATTGTAGCTGCTACTAATACCAATATGTTTGAGGCTATAAAAAAAGGGAAATTTAGAGAAGATTTATACTACCGTTTAAGTACTGTAGAAATAAACATTCCTCCTTTACGAAATCGAAAAGAAGACATCCATTTGCTATTTAGAAAATTTGCCAGCGATTTTGCACTTAAATACAAAATGCCTACCATTAAACTAACAGATGACGCCAAGCATTTGCTTCTTAAATATAGATGGAGTGGCAACATTAGACAATTACGAAATGTAGCCGAACAAATTTCGGTGTTAGAACATAATCGAACAATATCAGGAGATACTTTACGCCATTATTTACCAGACATAGGTCGAAATTTACCAGCAGTTGTTAATGTTTCAAAATCGGAAAGTGATTTCAGTAACGAACGTGAAATTTTGTATAAAGTTTTATTCGATATGAAGAGCGATCTTAACGATTTAAAAAAGCTTACAATGGAACTTATGCAAAACGGTAACACTAACGATGTCCAAAAAAACAACGAAGGTTTAATCCAAAAAATATATAGAGAAGAAGATAAAGATGAACTTGTTAAGAATGATACGGAAGTATTATCCCTTCAACAACACCAAGATACTCCAACTGAAGTAATTGAAAAAACTCAAGATAAATACAGTTTTGCTGAAGAAATTGAAGAAGAAGAAACCTTATCACTTCACGCCAAAGAGTTGGAATTAATAAAAAAATCTCTAGAACGTCATAAAGGAAAGCGTAAATTAGCAGCTGCCGAACTAGGTATTAGTGAGCGCACATTATATAGAAAAATTAAACAATTTGATTTGTAGATTAACGTTTTACAATTAACAACTTAAATGTCATGCTGAACTTGTCGAAGCATCTATTATTAAATGAAACTATACAAATACATACTTATAATTAGCATATCGTTAACCCTTTTAGGATGTGGTGCATATTCATTTACTGGAGCATCAATTTCTGCTGAAACTAAAACTTTTCAAGTTAATTATTTTCAAAATAATGCACTTTTAATCGAGCCAGGTTTAGATAGAGATTTTACTTTAGCATTACAAGATTTATTTCTAAATCAAACCAGTTTAGACCTTGTAAAATCGAATGGAGACATTGTATATGAAGGTGAAATAGTTGAATACAGAATTTCGCCTACCACAGCAACAGCACAAAACACAGCAGCACAAAATAGATTAACAATAAGCGTAAATGTTCGTTTTTTTGATAGAAATGATGATGAAGCCGAATTTGAACGACGTTTCTCTTTCTTTTTCGATTATGCAGGAAGCGCACAATTGGTTGGTGGACAAAAAGACTCGGCAATCAAAGAAATTTTTGAACGTATTACACAAGACATTTTTAATGCTTCACTAGCAAAGTGGTAGAATGAACACAACAGATTTTACATCTTTATTACAGCAACCGCAAACCATAAGTGTGCAACAAACAAACGCAGTAAAAACCATTGTTGATGAATTTCCTTATTTTCAATCTGCAAGAGCTATTTATTTAAAAGGGCTTAAAAACAAAGAAAGTTTTAAGTACAATCAAGAACTTAAAATAACTGCGGCTTATACTACAGACAGAAGTATTTTATTCGATTTTATTACTTCAAAAGAGTTTTTACAAAACGAAATCTCGCAACATATAAAACAAAACACCGAACATTTAAAAGAGATTGAAGTCACAGACATAGAAGATATCTCAATTAATAAAAGTGTAGTTATAGACGATACTTTAAGACAATATATAAGAGACAGCAAACCTATTTTAGATCCTGCTCTATTTGAGGCCAAAACCGAGGATAATTTTATTCCTAAAGAAGAAGCTTTCGAGATAGATACGACGCAAATAAAACAAACTCCAGAAGAAAAACTTGAAATTGGGAAGCCATTAGCTTTCGACAAAAACGAAGAACATTCGTTTAGCGAATGGTTAAAAATTACCAGCTTTAAACCTATTATTCGTGAAGAAAATAATATTCAGGAAAAACCCATTCAAGATAATTCAAAAGCAAAAAAGTTCGAGTTAATTGACAAGTTTATAACAGCAAAACCAAAAATTAAACCTGTAAACAAAGAAAGTGCTACATTTAATATTGCTAATGCGCAAATGTTACCTCCTGAAACTTTAATGACGGAAACTTTAGCTAGAATTTATCTTGAGCAAAAAAACTATAAAAGTGCTATTCAATCTTACAAGATTTTAAGTTTGAAATATCCAGAAAAAAGTGGTTTCTTTGCAGACCAAATTAAAGCAATAAAGCAATTGCAAGCACAAAATAATATATAGTAATGAGTACGTTTTCAATATTTTTAATTTTAATCGTTATAGTCGCCTTTTTATTAGTCGTAGTAATTATGGTACAAAACCCAAAAGGTGGAGGTTTAGGTTCTTCTTTTGGAGGTGGAGGGTCACAACAATTAGGTGGGGTAAAAAAGACAACAGACTTTTTAGATAAAAGTACTTGGGCATTGGCAACTTTATTATTAACCTTAATTTTATTATCTAATTTAGCTATTGGTGGTCCAGATGGAACTGTGGAATCTAAAGCACTAGATCAAGATGCAGCAATAGAGCAGCCTTTACCAGAAGCTCAGCCTTTAGATAATACTGCTACTCCTGAAACAAATACTATAAGTAACGATACTAATCAATAAGATTTATATAAAGTACACTTTAAATACGCCAATTTAACCGTTGGCTTTTTTGTAAATAAAACATTCATATCTAAAATTATAATCACATAAACTGATGAATCTATGAATGTTCCGTATGACCATTAAAAAACAATAAATTTTATCAGATGAAAATATGTCAGTAATTTTGAGTTGGCACAATTTTCGAATAATGTAAATGCATTAAACATAATTTAATTAATTAAAACAAATAACAAATGGGCTTAAAAATTAAACCATTAGCAGATAGAGTTCTTATAGAACCGTTAGAAGCTGAAACTACAACAGCATCTGGAATAATTATTCCTGATAATGCTAAAGAAAAACCTCAAAAAGGAAATGTTGTTGCAGTTGGAAAGGGCACAAAAGACGACCCAATAACTGTAAAAGTTGGAGATACGGTTTTGTATGGCAAATATGCTGGTACCGAATTAAAATTAGAAAATAAAGACTATTTAATAATGCGAGAAAGTGATATTCTGGCAATCGTGTAACGATTGTAATAATCAAATCTCAAAAAACAAATTCCAAAAGACTTTCATAACAAGTTATCAGTTCCAGAATTGGAATTTGATATTTAAAAATTGAAAGTTTAAAATAAAGTATAACATAATAAGTCTTCCGCTTTTGCGGAAGCGTAAATAAATTTACGATGGCAAAAGATATAAAATTTGATGTAGAAGCACGCGACGGTTTAAAACGTGGTGTAGATGCTTTAGCAAACGCAGTAAAAGTTACTTTAGGTCCAAAAGGTCGAAATGTAATTATTAGTAAATCATTTGGAGCACCTCAAGTTTCTAAAGATGGTGTCACTGTTGCAAAAGAAATAGAGTTAGAAAACGAACTCGAAAATATGGGAGCGCAAATGGTAAAAGAAGTCGCTTCAAGAACTAATGACTTGGCTGGAGATGGAACAACTACTGCAACCGTTTTAGCGCAAGCTATTGTAAAAGAAGGTATTAAAAATGTTGCTGCTGGAGCAAATCCAATGGATTTAAAACGTGGCATCGATAAAGCTATAAAAGCTATTGTTAAAGACCTTGAAAAACAAGCAAGAAAAGTTGGTAATTCTTCTGAGAAAATTCAACAAGTCGCTTCGCTTTCATCAAACAACGACAGACTAATTGGCGAACTTATTGCCACTGCTTTTGGTAAAGTTGGTAAAGAAGGTGTGATTACTGTTGAGGAAGCTAAAGGTACTGATACTTATGTTGATGTTGTTGAAGGTATGCAGTTTGATAGAGGATATCTATCTCCATATTTTGTAACTGATGCAGATAAAATGATCGCCGATTTAGAAAATCCATACATTTTATTATTCGATAAAAAGATTTCTAATCTTCAAGAAATTCTTCCAATACTTGAGCCAGTTTCACAATCTGGAAGACCTTTATTAATTATTGCCGAAGATGTAGATGGTCAAGCTTTAGCAACTTTAGTTGTAAATAAATTACGTGGTGGACTTAAAATTGCAGCTGTAAAAGCTCCTGGATTTGGAGACAGACGAAAAGCAATGTTAGAAGATATAGCAATCTTAACTGGTGGAACAGTAATTTCTGAAGAAAGAGGATTTACACTTGAAAATGCAGATTTAACTATGTTAGGAACTGCTGAAACTGTAACTGTTGACAAAGACAACACAACCATTGTAAATGGTGCAGGAAAAGGAAATGATATTAAAGCCAGAGTAAACCAAATTAAATCCCAAATAGAAACTACAACAAGCGATTACGATAAAGAGAAATTACAAGAACGTTTAGCTAAATTAGCTGGTGGTGTTGCAGTTCTTTATGTTGGTGCTGCTAGTGAGGTAGAAATGAAAGAGAAGAAGGACAGAGTTGACGATGCATTAAATGCCACTCGTGCTGCTGTTGAAGAAGGCATTATTGCTGGTGGTGGAGTAGCTCTTATTAGAGCAAGATCTGTACTAGACAAGATTACTACTGATAATTTAGATGAAGTTACAGGAATACAAATTGTAGCTCGTGCTATAGAATCGCCTTTGCGTACTATTGTAGAAAATACTGGTGGTGAAGGAAGCGTTGTTGTAGCAAAAGTACTGGATGGAAAAGGTTCTTTTGGTTTTGATGCCAAAACTGAAACTTATGTAGATATGCATAAAGCAGGAATTATTGATCCTAAAAAAGTGACACGTATTGCTTTAGAAAATGCAGCTTCAGTTGCTGGAATGATATTAACTACAGAATGTGCTTTGGTTGACATTAAAGAAGATGCTCCTGCAATGCCTCCAATGGGTGGAGGAGGAATGCCAGGAATGATGTAATCACAGAATTACAATACAAATATTACAAAAACGCTTCAATATTAATTGAAGCGTTTTTTATTGAATTATATACTCAATTTTATAATTTGAGTAAAAATATTCTGCTCGTAAATACGTTTTCTCTCCTGCTTCATTGAGTCTGTAACTTTTACGATGTGCATTGAATATTAAAGAAGTAGAGGTGTCGAAAGTTAGGTTTTCGACCCAACTTGTGTGACCTTTTAAAACTACTTTGTTAGCCACAACTTTAAAGGTATCAGCATCAATAATGTAAGACCAACGATCGGCATCTGCTTCTTCTTTTTTGTACGAGGCGTCAATAATATAACTTTGCTTGCTTTCTAAATTGGTTTCGCCTGTGAGTAATAATTCTGTATAATAAGATCAAAGGGTTTACAAGCTACATAATAAGCAGCCCAAAAGGCATTAGAAGCCTTTTTTAATTCACTTTCTGAATCGACTATCGAGTCATTTATCGACTTTGAAATCTTTTCGTCACTATATATAATAGAGATATCATTGCCATTATTTTCCCATTCTATTTTGCCAAATAACTTTGTTTCAAATTGGAATAGTTGAAACTGCTCTGTCTTTAACTCAACAGAACCATCTTCGTTAAATAATGTTGTTTCTTTATCGAAACTCAATTGTTTAATCTTTTGCCATGACTCTAAACCACCATGTGCTTCAATAGATTTTTCAATGATTTGTAACCCAGTTAATTTTTCTTGGCAACTTAACAATGTAAAACTTAAAAGCACAAAAAAACCAAAACGCAATGTTTTGGTTTTAAATAATATTTTGGTTCTATTCTTCATGATCTTCGGCATCTTCATTTTGATGAGTGACTTCTTCTTTTTCTACTTTCTTTAAATCCATTTTACAAACAGGACAATCCCCTTCTTTGCCATAAGTTTTTCCGTTTTCACAATCCATTGGACATTGATAAACATCATTCATCGCTAAATCTGCTTTTTCTACACCAAGTTCGGTTTGTTCTACTTCTGTTTCTGTCTTTACTTCTTTATTAGAATCCTTACAAGATGCAACTATTATACTCATTAAAAAAAAAAGGCTAATGCTATAATTGATTTCTTCATAATTTGATTTTGGTTCGTTTTCTGTTTATTAGCAATATAACGATAAACAGGTTACCTATGTTGTTTATGATAATAAAATGCTGGCAATAAAAACAATAATATAATAGGTTGAATTAAAAATCTACGAATATTAAAAAAGAGATAATAATCTTCTTGCTGAGGGTTTAAAACAAAATATAAGAACGTAACTAACAACCCAATATAAGCTATCGTATATATTATAGACGAGAATTTAATCATAGACTTCTCTTTAAAAACTACGTATATAATAGACAAAGATATTATAGTATTTAACACATAACGCAAAGTGGTAAATGCAGTAAGTTTAAATACTTCGCGTCTTGGATTATCCATATATAAGTAATCATTCTTAAAAAATTGCAAATATGGATCGTAAAATAATTCGTCTTCAAAAACTCTAATTAAGACTAATAACAAAAACAAAACTAATAGTAATATGTATTTTCCGTAATTAATCATTTTTAGGTTTTAAATTAGCAAAACGATTTACCCAAAACATCCACAATAAAAACACTAATCCATAGATAATTAATGGAAAAATTGCAATGTGCAAGATTTCTCTTCGCCAAGGATAGTGATACAAACCAATAGATAATATTACAATACGAATAAGATTAACAACATAAATTAGTACAGCTCCTGAAAGCAAATAAAACAATGTGACTTTAAACTTACCTGAAAAAGCAATAATAAATGATATAAAAAGTATAATAATACTTATCGAGTTACAACCTTCTATAATCCTAGCCACAAACTTATTATTAACAAAAAGTTTCATTGAAGCTTCGTTAGGATGTGGTGCAATTTGAGCTTTATAACCAGCCGTTTCTAATAAAGACTTGCTTTGCTTTGCAACTAAATTTGTTAAATAATCAGGATAGTATTTAGAATCATCTGAATAATCTAAATAAAATTTATAAGACATCGACAACACACTGTACACCAATAAAAACGTAAGTATAAACTTAATTACCGACTTGTATTTTATAAAAAGTTCCTTCAATAGATTTAGGATAATTGCACTTTAAAATTAAATAGATAGAAAGATACAATGTTTTTATTTTGATTTTAAATACTTTTATTAAAATTTTCAACACATGATACTAAATGCCTTAAAATCAAGAGTAATCGAAATTGCTACAAATACAAATGAAACTGTTGAAAAGCACTATATTTTATTTGCAAATTACTAGAATCTAATATAGATTATTACAATAGGGTTGGCTTTTATTTCAAGAATGGAGATAAAAAAGAATTAAAACTCGGACCTTATATTGGCGAACATACAGAACATACAATTATCCCTTTTGGAAAAGGAATTTGTGGTCAAGTTGCTATTAGTAATCAAAATTTTGTGGTTCCAGATGTTTTGGTACAAAACAATTATTTAGCCTGTAGTATTAATGTAAAAGCCGAAATTGTTGTACCCCTTTTTTTAAATGGAAATAATATTGGGCAAATAGATATCGACTCAAACACAATTAATCCGTTTACTAAAGCTGACGAGTCTTTTTTAGAGTTTGTTTGCACTCAACTATCAAAGATACTTTAGTAAAAAGTAAATTCTAAATCCAAATAGAAAGTCTGCTGCAAATCGCCAACTATTATAAAATCATTTTGGAATTTGGATTTTAAGATTGAATTTTAAAAAGCCTTGTTAATAACTCTCCATTTTAGTTGAAAAATCCAAACCCATTTCGCTAATTAAAAACACACTATATCGTTATTTTTGTCACTCAACACAACAACAAAAATGAGCAACAAAAAAATGATCAAATCTGCACTAATTTCAGTTTTTAATAAGGAAGGTTTAGCGCCAATTGTAAAACAATTAGATCGACTTGGAGTTACCATTTATTCAACTGGAGGCACTCAAAAATTTATCAATGAATTAGGAATAAATGTCATTCCTGCCGAAGATGTTACTTCGTATCCTTCAATACTTGGAGGTCGTGTAAAAACATTACATCCAAAAATATTTGGTGGTATTTTAAATCGGCAAGATAATGCTCAAGATGTTGCAGAATTGGTAAAATATAACATTCCGCAAATTGATGCTGTAATTGTAGATTTATATCCTTTCGAAAAAACAGTGGCTTCTGGAGCTAGTGAACAAGATATTATAGAGAAAATAGACATTGGAGGTATTTCTCTTATTCGTGCAGCGGCTAAAAATTTTATTGATGTTATTTGTGTGTCATCTGTTAATGATTATGCTGAGTTTTTAGAACTTATTACAGCTAACAACGGAAATATTTCTGAAGAAGAAAGAAAACATTTTGCTGCCAAAGCCTTTAATGTTTCATCGCATTACGATACAGCAATTTTTAATTACTTCAATAAAAACAATGAAATAGCTGCTTTAAAAATTAGCGAAACCAATACTAAAGTTCTTCGATATGGTGAAAATCCTCACCAAAAAGGGTTTTTCTTTGGAAATTTTGATGACTTATTCACTAAACTTCATGGTAAAGAATTAAGCTATAACAATTTATTAGATGTAGATGCTGCTGTAAATTTAATGGCTGAATTTAAAAATGGCACACCAACATTCGCCATTCTAAAACACAACAATGCTTGTGGTTTGGCACAACGTGAGACATTGCATCAAGCATATATTGATGCATTAGCTGGAGATCCTATTTCTGCTTTTGGAGGTGTTTTAATTTGTAATACTGAAATTGATGCAGCAACAGCAACCGAAATCCATAATCTTTTTTGCGAAGTTGTAATAACGCCTTCTTTTTCTAAAGAAGCTTTAGAAATCTTAAAAGGGAAAAAGAATAGAATTTTATTAATTCTAAACTATATTGACTTCCCTAAAACAACTGTTAGAACTTGTTTAAATGGCACATTGGTTCAGGATAGAGATATTAAAACTGATGCTGTTGAAGACTTAACTCAAGTAACAAACAATTCGCCAAATGAAAACGAGTTGGAAGATTTAATATTTGCTTCAAAAATTTGTAAGCATACAAAGTCTAATACCATCGTATTGGCAAAAAACAAACAATTATGTGCTAGCGGAACTGGACAAACAAGTCGTGTAGATGCTTTAAACCAAGCCATACATAAAGCACAATCTTTTAATTTCGATTTAAAAGGTGCTGTTATGGCAAGTGATGCTTTTTTTCCGTTTCCAGATTGTGTAGAAATTGCAAATAATGCTGGTATAACAGCTGTAATTCAACCAGGAGGTTCTATTAAAGATCAATTAAGTATCGATTATTGTAATACGAAAAAAATGGCTATGGTATTTACAGGAATACGCCATTTTAAACATTAAAAAATTATATCTTTTAAAAGTCTAAAACTACGATTGGAGCGTATATTGTATATTTTAGTAAAAATGAGGCAAAATGCTCAACTTTTAATCTGTTTTAAAAACTTTATGCACTTTTAACTTTAGTACACTTTAAGTACTGAATAATATCGTATATTTTATTACATTTACAATTATTCAAAAAAAAACAATATAACAACACCCTAATAACTTAAGTATATGGGATTTTTTGATTTCTTAACCGAAGAAATTGCAATAGATTTAGGCACTGCAAACACGTTAATTATACACAACGACAAAGTAGTTGTAGATAGTCCATCTATTGTTGCTAGAGATAGACTTAGTAGCAAAATTATTGCAGTTGGAAAAGAAGCCAGTTTAATGCAAGGTAAAACGCACGAAAACATTAAAATAATTAGACCTCTTAAAGATGGTGTAATTGCAGATTTTGATGCTTCAGAGCAAATGATAAGTCTGTTTATAAAGAATATTCCAGCTCTTAAAAAAAGACTGTTTGCTCCTGCCTTACGAATGGTAATTTGTATTCCTTCTGGAATTACTGAAGTTGAAATGCGTGCCGTTAAAGAATCTGCAGAACGTGTTAACGGAAAAGAAATTTATTTAATTCATGAGCCTATGGCGGCGGCTATTGGGATTGGCGTTGATATTATGGAACCTAAAGGAAATATGATTGTTGATATAGGTGGTGGAACAACTGAAATTGCAGTAATAGCTTTAGGTGGCATTGTATGTGATAAATCTATTAAAGTTGCTGGAGATGTATTTACCAATGATATTATTTACTATATGCGCACACAACATAATTTGTATGTTGGTGATCGTACTGCTGAAAGAATTAAAATTCAAATTGGTGCAGCTACTGAAGATTTAGATGTTCCGTCAGAAGACATGAGCGTTCAAGGACGTGACTTACTTACAGGAAAACCTAAACAAGTCCAAATATCTTATCGTGAAATTGCAAAATCATTGGACAAATCTATTTTGCGTATTGAAGATGCGGTAATGGAAACTTTATCGAAAACTCCTCCAGAACTTGCAGCAGATATCTATAATACAGGAATGTATTTGGCTGGTGGTGGCTCAATGCTTCGTGGACTAGATAAACGACTCTCTCAAAAAACAGATTTACCAGTTTACATTGCCGAAGACCCTTTAAGATGTGTTGTTAGAGGAACTGGAATTGTATTAAAAAACATTATTAAATATAAAAACGTATTGATTAAATAGAACATAACCAATGCAACAAATCATTAATTTTTTAATAAGAAACAAAACTTTTCTTTTGTTTTTGTTGCTGTTTTCTATTTCACTTACACTAATTTTTCAATCGCACTCTTACCATAAAAGTAAGTTTATTAATTCGGCTAATTTTTTTACTGGAGGAATTTACCAATCTGTTAATAATATTAAACAATACTTTAGTTTAAAAAAAGAAAATAAAACTCTGTTAGAAGAGAATAATAGGTTAAAATCTATTTTATTTAATTCAGAAACTGGAGCATCTAAACAGACTTATTTAGTTGAAAATAATTCAGATAATTACAAATTAATTCCAGCACAAGTCTATAAAAACAGCTATTCTGCAACTAATAATTATCTCACAATAAATAAAGGTATAAAGGATAGCGTTAGTCAAGATTTTGGAGTTATAACTTCTAAAGGAATTATTGGTATTATAGATAACACATCAAACAACTATGCAAGAGTGATGTCTATTTTAAATACTAATAGTAGAATAAACGTACAGCTAAAAAAAACAAACCATTTTGGCACATTAATTTGGGATACAGAATCTCCAACACATGTAAATCTTATTGATGTTCCAAAACTTGCTCCAGTAACTGCTGGAGACACCATTATTACAGGTGGACGCTCTACAATTTTTCCAAAAGGAATTCCTGTTGGTGAAGTTGTATCTTTTAAACTGGATGAAACCGAAAATTATTACAACATTAAAATAAAGCTATTTAATGATATGACAAATGTTGGGCATGTGTATATCATAGAAAATCTCGATACTGAAGAAATTTCAATTTTAAATAATCAAGATGAATAATATTGTCTCTGTAAATATTACTCGCTTTATAGTCTTGGTTCTAATTCAAGTTTTGGTATTGAATAACATCAATTTTTTAGGTTATATTAATCCTTACATTTACATTTTATTTATTATCCTTTTTCCTATTAAGAATAATCGTCTTCTTTTTATTTTCTTAGGTTTTTTACTGGGTTTAGCTGTTGATTTGTTTTTAGATTCAGGAGGTGTTCATGCTGCTGCATGTGTTTCTATTGCTTATGCACGTCCTGTTATTTTAAAGTTTGCTTTTGGAATGTCGTACGAGCATCAAACTATGAGATTTGGCTCAACTGAATTTGGACAACGCTTTACCTATTTTTCGATAATAACACTGATCCATCACCTCATATTATTTAGCCTCGAAATTTTTAACACATCAAAAATAATTTTAATCCTTAAAAAGTCGTTATTCTCAAGTATCTTTACAATACTGCTTTGTCTTTTAATAACTATCTTGTTTAGCAAAAAAAATAAATGAGAAAACTACTACTCTTTTCAATTGTAATATTAGTAGGCATACTTTTTATTACAAGGCTGTTTTACCTTCAAGTATATTCTGGTGAGACCTATAATATATATGAAGACAATGCGATACGAAAAGTGTTTCACTACCCAAAAAGAGGCTATGTTTACGACCGTAACCAACAATTGTTAGTAGCAAACCAACCATCTTATGATGTTATGATTATTCCTCGTGAAGTAGAGCCATTAGATACTTTAGAATTCTGTTCACTTTTAAAAATTGAAAAAGAAGATTTTATAAAATCATTTAAAAGAGCTAATCGCTATTCACCACGATTGCCTTCCGTTTTTTTAGCACATTTATCTAAAGAGGACTACGCTTATCTATCGGAAAAAATGAGAAAATATGAAGGGTTTTATATTCAAAAAAGATCCTTGCGTGATTATCAAACCTCTATTGGCGCTAATGTTTTGGGCTTTATTGCAGAAGTTAACCAAAAAACTATAGCAAAAGACCAATACTATAGAATGGGTGATTTAATTGGTAAACAAGGCATAGAACTCTCTTATGAAAAAGATTTACGTGGCGTAAAAGGAGTAAAATTTATTCAGAAAGATAGGTTTAACAGAAATCTTGGTCCATTCAAAAATGGAGATTTTGATACTATTCCAACAGCAGGAAAAGATATAACTATTACCATTGATGCAAATCTTCAAGAATATGGAGAACTTTTAATGCAAAACAAAATTGGAGGCATTGTAGCTATTGAACCAAGTACTGGCGAAATATTAAGTCTGGTTTCTGCACCATCATACAATCCAAACCTATTAGTTGGAAGACAGCGTTCTGCAAATTATACCAAACTCCATAACGACTCTATTCACCTTCCGCTAATTGATAAAGGCTTGCTGCGAATGCATGAACCAGGCTCTCCGTTTAAATCTCTTATAGCCTTGGCAGCTCTTCAAGAAGGAGTAATAGATATTAATACTACTATTACTTGTCATCATGGCTATACCTATGGCAGAAATAACCGAAAAATGGGATGCCATTGTGGTGGTGGAAAACGAAAATTAATTCTCGGAATTTCAAAATCTTGCAATGCCTACTTTGCAAATGCATATCGCAAAACTATAGACAAGTATGATGATGCCAGTCATGCTATGGATGTTTGGAGTAACCATATAAAAAGTTTCGGATTAGGAGATTATTTAGGTTATGATTTGTCCATTGGCAAAACAGGAAATATACCAAATGGACAATACTACAACAAATGGTATCCTGATTTTAAATGGGGCTCCACAACTACAATTTCTAATGCTATTGGTCAAGGCGAAATACTTGTAACACCAATACAATTAGCAAATATGACAGCTGCAATTGCAAATAGAGGATATTATTATACACCACATATTATTAAAAATATTGAAGGTCAAGAAATTGATCTAAAATACAAAACACGAAATCAAACAACTATAGATAAGCAGCATTTTGAGCCTGTAATACAAGGACTTTTTGATGTATATGATAATGGAGGTACAGCTTATTTCTTGAAAGTTCCTGAAATAGAAATTTGTGGTAAAACAGGAACCGCAGAAAATTTTACATTAATTGATGGTGTACGAACTCAACTTACAGACCATTCCATTTTTGTTGCTTTCGCTCCTAAAGACAATCCTAAAATTGCTATAGCTGTTTTTGTAGAAAATGGTTACTATGGTGCACGTTGGGCTGGACGAATAGCAAGTTTAATGATAGAAAAATATATTAAAGGAGAAATTACATTAAAACAAATGGAAAAACTTGTACTAGAAAAAAGTCTAGAAGAAGAATATATAAAACCATATAGGGGAAAACCATTTAAGATTAATTACTAATGAGTTTAAACCGAAATAGAAATTTTAAATTTGATTGGATTAGTATAGTTCTTTTTTTACTGCTAGTTGGTTTTGGTTGGTTAAATATTTTTTCAGCTTCACTTTCGGGAGAAGTTTCAAGTTATCTAGACTTTAGTCAACCTTATGGTAGACAACTTGTATTTATCATTTTTACTTTTGCACTAATCATTTTAATTTTTTCTTTAGAGGCTAAATTCTACGAACGCTTTGCCAGTATTATATATGTAGTGTCTATGCTAACCTTAATTGGCTTATTTATATTTGGGAAAAATGTAAATGGAGCTACATCATGGTATGCCTTTGGAAGTATTACAATTCAACCAAGTGAGTTTGCAAAAGTTGCGACTGCATTAGCAGTTGCAAAATATATTAGCGATTTACAAACAAATATTAAAAACACAAGAGACCAATTAAAAACAATTGTAATTATTAGTATTCCAGCCATATTAATTTTATTGCAAAACGATGCAGGAAGCACTGTTGTTTACACATCTTTTTTCTTTGTTTTTTATAGAGAAGGAATTCCTCAAATTTATTTATTTATAGGATTAGTATTATTAATTTTAGGTGTTTCCTCACTTAAATTTTTAGCTTTACCAACATCGATCTTGGCTATAGTAATAATTTTTATACATCACTTTTTTATTAAGAAAAAAAGAAGAACTATACTCAATCCTATATTAATTTCCTTAACATGTATCATAATTTCATTTGGAGTTCAATTTTTTTACAGTAGCATATTACAACCTCATCAACAAGATAGAATAAGCTTATGGTTGCTAATAGAAAAAGATCCAGTTAAGCTAGAACAGATGAAAAAAACGATTTTATATAATCTTAACGAATCTGAAAAAGCTATTAGTTCTGGAGGTGTTACAGGAAAAGGATTTTTAGAAGGCACCCGTACTATTGGAAAATTTGTGCCAGAACAACATACAGATTATATTTTTAGTACAGTTGGAGAAGAATGGGGATTTATAGGTAGTGCTTTTGTGGTTGTATTATTTGTGCTATTAATAACTAGAATTATATATCTTGCCGAACTTCAAAAATCGCAATTTAGTCGTGTATTTGGTTATGGAGTAGCTTCTATTCTATTTTTTCATTTTATGATAAATGTTGGGATGGTAATGGGTTTAATCCCAACTGTTGGAATTCCTCTACCTTTTTTTAGTTATGGTGGTTCAGGACTTTGGGGATTTACCCTATTGCTTTTTATTTTTATAAAACTAGATTCTAACCGAATTAATGAATGGTAATCTTTCAATAGAAAAAATCAGGGTAACTATAACCTAAATCTTCAGGTAATTTATTTTTTGTAAAAACCTGTTTTAATTGGTCTATTAAAATTTCTTTTTCATTAATAATAATAATTTTTCCCTTTAAAGTAATATGATTTTTAGAGTTTAGTTCGCTTAAAGCACGTATAGCAAACTCAACAGAAGTATTTGCAAAATTGGCAATATCCTTTCTCGCAGTACCAACTGAAATTTCAATCCCTTGATTAGTAGTTTCACCAAATTTGTAAGCAATAAGCAATAAAGCATCAATAACTCTTTCCGATGCAGAAAATAACGTTAAATGTTTCTGTCTTATCTTGTAATGACTGAGCTTGTCTGAAAGTTTTTTAATTAATAATATGCTTAATTCTCTATTGTTATTCAAGATAAAATGCAAATGTTCTATATCTATAAAATAAACTTTTACCTTTTCCATTACAATAGCACTTGCCCAATAATATGCAGAATTTAAACTAGACAAACCTATTAGATCTCCTTTAGAAACAAATCTTAAAATATTAGATTTTTGATTTAAAACAGTAGTAAAAACTTTAACCTTTCCTTCAATAATAATAAAAATACCTTGAACTAATTTACTTTCTTCTATTAAATAATCACCTTTATTAAAAGTTTTAATGCTAATTAAATTCGCAGTATCCTCATGCTTAGCAATTAATTTAAAAGTCCGTAATAAATTACCTCGTTGTTCAAAATTACTGCTTTTACGTTTCGAATAATTACCTTTAGCCATAATTTAATAATTTTACAGAATATTAATTTGGTAAATGCTTTTTTATTTAAAAACCTTTTATACTTTAAGCTATTCGTAAAAATAAAAAGTCTGCAAATTTGTGCAGACTTAGTCTTTTGGTGGGCGCAGAGGGATTCGAACCCCCGACCCCTTGGGTGTAAACCAAGTGCTCTGAACCAACTGAGCTATGCGCCCAAATTATTGGACTGCAAATATAAGTCAGATTTTTTATCTACCAAATATTTGGAAGCTAATTTCTAAATAATTTCAGCTACAACAAATGTGCTTCCTCCAACAAAAATTAAATCATTTTTATCAGCATTTTCTTTGGCAGAATCTAAAGCTGTTTTAACGGTTTTGTAAAGATTGCCTTTAAGCCCTTTTTTAACAAAATGAGTCTTCAAAATTTTAGCATTTAACCCTCTTTCTATATTTGGTTTACAAAAATAATAATTAGCTTTTTTAGGAAATAAATCAATGAGATTATCAATCTCTTTATCATTTACCATACCTAAAACTATGTGTAGATTATTAAAGGTTTCGATTTTAATTTGATTCATCACAAAAGTTAATCCTTCTTTATTATGAGCTATATCACATAATATTTTTGGACTAGTTTGCAACACTTGCCAACGACCTTTTAAATCTGTGTTAAGTATTACATTTAGTAAACCTTTTTTAATGTTGTTTTCTGAAACATTAAACCCTTTTTTACAAATTTCTTTAACAGTTTGCACTGCAGTTTTTATATTTTTCTTTTGATAATTCCCTCTTAAATCTGAAGGATAATCTGTTGTAATTAATTCGTCAGCGAAATAAATAGGAGCTTCATTTTCTTTAGCTAAATCTGTAAAAATTGGTTTGGTTTCTTTTTGAGTTTCACCAATAATAACTGATATATTGGGTTTTATTATCCCTCCTTTTTCTAAAGCAATTTCATTTAATGTATTCCCTAAAAATTGTGTGTGATCCAAACCAATATTTGTAATAACAGAAACTTCTGGTGTAATAATATTTGTAGAATCTAATCGTCCTCCAAGACCAACTTCAATTATTGCAATATCAACTTTTTGTCTTGCAAAATAATTAAATGCCATGCCAACTGTCATTTCAAAAAATGATAACAAATTTGATTCAAAAAACGATTTGTTCTTTTTAATAAACTCTATTACAAATTGCTTGCTAATAACTCTTCCATTAATTTTAATGCGTTCTCTAAAATCTTTTAAATGAGGCGAAGTATATAAACCTATGTTATATCCTGCTTCTTGTAAAATAGAAGCAACCATATGGCTTGTTGAACCTTTACCATTAGTTCCAGCAATATGAATTGATTTAAATTTGGTTTCAGGGAAATCTAAATGCTTTGAGAGTTTAAGGGTATTTAATAAATCTGCTTTATAAGCCGTTTTACCTTTATTTTGATACATAGGTAATTGGCTAAACATCCAATTAATCGTATCGTTATACTCAATGCACATAGGTTTTCGGCTTTTTCACTTTTTCTTTTTTCATTTGTCAAAATTTCCTAA
>QMOV01000017.1 GCA_003650305.1 Bacteroidota bacterium
ATCGACAGATTCTAATGGATTAGTTTCTGTAAGTTGTCCTGCGATAACTCTCGATAATATTGGCATGTATCTATTTGGAGAATTGCTGGGAGGTCTTGACCTCCAAGTAGCTCCTGTTGTTTTTGTTGGTCCAAAATTGGCACTAGTTGTAACACCATTATCAATTTGCTCCCAAGTATAAGTATGAATATCTCCACCATCAGCATCTGTACTTGCTCCTTTTAAAATAAAAGCTGTGCCTTGCGGAATAGTATAATCATTTCCAGCATTGGCAACAGGAGGATTGTTAACAATTGCAGTACTTGTCCAGCATGTTCTCACATCCAAATTATTTAATATTTGGTCAATACTGTGGTAATGAAAATAAGGATCGCTATGATCCTGTACATCGTTTGATCCAGTAATTCCAGCATAACCCATTATGGTTGTTCCTGAACCAGATTCAGATTGTACTCCAGTGCCTTCATTTGAATGTGAAAATGTATGATTTGCTCCCATTTGGTGTCCAATTTCATGTGGTACATAATCGATATCAAAAAAATCTGTCATATAAGGGCCTCCATCATTATCTAAAAAGGTATGAGAAGAAAATCCACTTCCTTTTTGATTATCTACACAAACACATCCTATACATCCAGCATTACCATTATTACCTCCAAAATGAAATAGATGTCCTATATCATAATTTGCTTCACCAGTAACACTAGTAAGTGTGCTTTGTAATTCAGAATTAAAACTACCAGTATAAGGATCAGTTCCTGCATCTGGATAAACTAATTCTATTCCAGTTACTAAAGTAAATGTTACTGCCATATCAACTTCAAATACTTCATTAGATCTATTTAAAGTGGATACCACTTGTGCCAATGCATCAGCTTGAGCATCACCATTTCCAGCATTACCATCATCCCAAAAGTTTGTATATTCTCCTGTTGTAGAAATGGCAATTCTTAATGTTCTTAAAATTTGATCATTGGCATCTCTATTAGATAATATGTTCTCTCTTTTAGGAACAAAAGTATTTTCCGTTAAACACTCAAAAGATTTTGAAGTATTTAATTTAGCCGCTCTGTTATAAACTAAATATTGTCTGTTAGATATTTTAGTAGTAGGTGATAAAAAACTAGTTGCTTTATCAGTATATGAAGTCATTGCATTTACTCCAAGAGGAGTAACACTAAAACGAATTCTTGTACCAGGATTATCTATACTAAAACCCAAATATGTTTTAATATTTGGATATCGCATTGAGAGCTCTTGAGAAAGTACAGGAGCTTCTATTACTCTAAAATTCTCTATTTTTCCAGCTTCATTTGGAAAGCTAACTATAATATTTGACTTTCCACTAAACTGACCTCTAATTGGAGCTCCAACTAATTGTTCTTTTAAAGAGATTAAGTCTAATTGATACATTTTATAATTAGAATCATCTAGATTTTTTAATGAAACTCCTTGTGTTCCTTCTTTAAAATTTGCTTCATTCCAATAGTTTTGTTGACTAGAGATAGAAAAGGTCAATAAAAAAAAGGAAATAAAAAAAACATAGTGTAGTTTTGTTTTCATGAGTAGTTTTTTAACATATGTTAACAAAGTTAATTTTTTTTTTGAGAATCCATAATAAGTTGCTTTTTTATGAATAAAATAATTAAACTAAAAAATTATAACAACACTAAAAATTCTGTAGTTACTATTGGAACCTTTGATGGTGTGCACATTGGACATCAAAAAATAGTGAAACGTTTAATTAAAATTGCAAAAAAAAATAATCTACAATCGGTTGTTCTAACATTTTTTCCACATCCTAGAATGGTATTGCAAAAGGGTGCCAATATCAAGTTAATTAATACCATTGATGAGAAAGCACAATTGTTTGATAATTTAGGGTTAGATTATCTTGTAATAGAAGAATTTACCAAAGCGTTTTCAAGATTAACTGCATTAGAATTTGTAAGAGATATTTTAGTAAACAAACTTCATGTTAGTCATATTATTATTGGTTACGATCATCAATTCGGAAGAAATAGAACTGCAAATATTAATGATTTAAAAGAATATGGTGAACTATATGATTTTAAGGTTACAGAAATAACTGCTCAAGATATTGATGAGGTTACTATAAGTTCAACAAAAATTAGAAATGCGTTAAATGAAGGTGATATTATAACTGCTAATGCTTTTTTGGGCTATCATTTTATGTTAACAGGAACGATTGTAAAAGGTAAAGGTATTGGAAAACAAATCGGTTTTCCAACAGCTAATTTGTTAATAGAAGAAGCGTATAAGTTAATCCCAAATAGTGGCGTTTATGTCGTTAAATCAAAACTAAATGCTAACACTGTTTATGGAATGATGAATATTGGTACTAACCCAACGGTTGGTGGTAAAAGTCAATCTATCGAAATCCATTTTTTTGATTTTAGTCAAGATATTTATGGTAAGAAAGTTAATATAGAGCTTATAAAACGATTAAGAGGTGAGCAAAAATTCGAGTCTATTGAAGCGTTACAAAAACAACTTTATAAAGACAAATCCAATGCTTTAGATTACATAAATAGAAATGATGTTTAGCTGTTTTATTTAGATAAATTCAATGTATGAATGTTATAATTCATTAAATTTGCAAACCAAAATACTCCGAAGTTTTATTAAACGTAGGAGTACTTAAAATTTAATCAATGCTACAAGTACCTTTCATTAAAGAACATAAAGATTTAGTAATTGCACGTTTAGCGAAACGAAATATTGATGCTACACAAATGATTGCTGATGTTATAACTTTTGATAAAGAACGAAGAAGTTTGCAAACACAGTTAGATAACACTTTGTCAGAATCTAATACTTTATCTAAAGAAATTGGGATACTTTATAAATCTGGAGAAGCTCAAAAAGCAAATATATTAAAAGAGAAAACAGCGAACTTAAAACAAGACGCTAAACAATTAACAGAGCAGCTTAATACAAAAGTAGAAGCTTTACAAGAACTACTATATAAAATACCCAATATTCCACACGAATCTGTTCCAAAAGGAAATACAGAAGACGATAACGAAGAAGTTTTTAGAGAAGGTGATATTCCTGTGTTGCACGACAATGCAATGCCACATTGGGAATTAGCTAAAAAATACGACATAATTGATTTCGAGTTAGGCAACAAAATAACTGGAGCAGGCTTTCCTGTGTATAAAGATAAAGGTGCAAAACTACAACGCGCTTTAATCAATTATTTTTTAGATAAAAATATTGCTGCTGGATATAAAGAAATGCAAGTGCCACATTTGGTAAATGAAGCTTCAGGTATTGGAACAGGAAACTTACCAGACAAAGAAGGGCAAATGTATCATATAAATGGTAATGGAGATAATTTTTATTTAATTCCAACAGCCGAAGTTCCAGCAACAAATATTTTTAGAGGAGATTTGTTAGCAGAAAACGAATTGCCTAAAGCAATCACAGCTTATACACCTTGTTTTCGTCGTGAAGCAGGTAGTTATGGAGCAGATGTAAGAGGATTAAATAGATTGCATCAATTTGATAAAGTTGAAATTCTTCGTGTCGAACATCCCAGTCTTTCTTATCAGGCTTTAGAAGAAATGGTTGCACATGTGAAAACGATTTTAAAAGAATTAAAATTACCATACAGAATTTTACGCTTATGTGGTGGCGATTTAGGATTTACATCTGCATTAACTTACGATTTCGAAGTGTTTTCAACAGCACAAGACAGATGGTTAGAAATTTCTTCGATTTCTAATTTTGAAACATTTCAAGCCAACCGATTAAAATTGCGTTTTAAAAATAGTAAAGGTAAAAGCGAATTAGCACATACTTTAAATGGTAGTTCTTTGGCATTGCCAAGAGTTTTAGCAGGAATTTTAGAAAACTATCAAACCGAAAAAGGGATTGTCATTCCGGAGGTTTTAGTACCATACACAAGATTTGCTATAATAAATTAATTTGTAGCTTTTTTCTTTCCTAATAAATTAAAATTTATTAATTTCAACGATAAAGTGTGAAAAAAACACGCCGTTCAACGAATTTATTCTTTTTTTCTTTGATTTTTAAAATAAATTGTAGAAGTTAGTATAACCAAAGCTAATTAACCTACTTAATGAAAAATTTTAAACGCATTATACTGCTAATAACATTAGTAGTATTAATAATAAAAGTTGTTTTATAAATGTAATTTTGAACTTGTCTTATATCGAATTATAATTATTTTACAATACATAAAGAATTACCAAAGCTGAATATTTGAATCATTTTTATTAAAATATGATTAATAGCACATTTATTTTGGATGGTAATGCCTGAACTTCGGTTCAGGCATTTTTTTATAATAACATTAATAAAAACTCATAAACACATTTGCTATATTTACAAAAATCATATTTATGAGAGTAGTGTTGCTTATATGTGTTTTCTTAATTTCTACTTTTGCGGTTTCACAAAACGAGCAATCAGCCTTAAATTATTTTAATAACGGAGAATTTGAGAAAGCATTATTTTCTTATAATAAACTATACAATGCAAATAAAGGTAATCTTAATTATCTGTATAAAATCATAGAAATTCATCAACAGTTAGAACAGTTTGATCTAGCCGAAAAATTATTACTTTCTCAATTTAACAATAATCCAATGTATTTAGTAGAGTTGGGTTATAATTTTCAATTAAAAGGCGAACAAGAAAAAGCTGGTGAATATTATAATCAAGCAATATTCAAGATTGAAGAAAAACCTATTTATGCATTTAGTATTGCTAGACGTTTTGAAACACATGCACTCATAGATTATGCTGCAAAGGTATATGAAAGAGCGATGGAGTTAAGACCAGAATCTAACTATTATATTCAGTTGGCAAGAATTTATGGAGAGCAAGAAAAAGTTGAAAAAATGTTTAATAGCTATATCAATTTTCTTGAGAAAAGTGCCAATTATACCATTCAAGCAAAAAGAATATTTAGTGAATATGTCTCTGAAAACGGTGAAGACGAGAATAACAAATTATTACGCAAAGTATTACTTAAAAAAATACAAACACAGCCTAATACATTATGGAACAAACTCTTAAGTTGGCTGTTTATTCAGCAACGCGACTATAATAAAGCCTTTGCTCAAGAAAAGGCAATTTATAAACGTGAGCAAGAAACCATAATTGGCATCACAGATTTAGCAAATATTACAATAAACGATGGCAACATAGATATTGCAAATGAGATACTTACATTTATTATAAACAATGCTTTCGATTTAGATACAGTTCTAAAAGCACATAAAGATATCTTAGAGCTAGAAACTAAATATGCCTTAAAAACAGATTATAAAACTATAGATAAAAAGTATAAAGCTTTATTAGAAGAATTTGGAATGTTACCACAAACTATAGATTTTCAAATATCGTATGCTCATTTTATTGCTTTTTATTTAAACGATCCTAATACTGCAATTTCATTTTTAAAAGAGGCATTAAAAATAAGATCTTCAGGATTTCATCAAGCAAAGGTTAAATTAAAATTGGGTGACATATTGGTATTTCAAGAAAAATTTAATGAAGCATTAATCTATTTTTCTCAAATTCAAACCAGTTTAAAAAACAGTACAATTTCTCAAGAAGCAAGATTTAGAGTTGCAAAAACCAGTTATTATAAAGGCGATTTTAAATGGGCAGAATCTCAACTTATAATTTTAAAATCTTCAACATCACAGCTTATTGCTAACGATGCTTTAGATTTAAAACTGCTTATTTCCGATAATAAATATGAAGACTCTTTACAGACTGCTTTAAAATTATATGCTAAAGCCGATTTAATGGCTTTTCAAAATAAAACAGACAAAGCGATTTCGCTATTAGATAAAATTTTACAAGAACATAAAACAGAAACAATAATTGCACAAGCACTTTTTAAACAAGCTCAATTATTCGAAATTAAACAACAATTCGAAAAAGCTAAAACTAATTATGATGCTATTATAACAAACTACCGAGAAGGTATTTTAATAGACGATGCTTACTTTGCTTTAGCAGAACTTTATTTAAATAATTTAGCACAACCAGAAAAAGCCAAAACCTTGTACGAACAAATCTTATTTAACCACGAAGATAGCATCTACTTTGTAGAAGCACGAAAGAAATACAGAGCTTTGCGTGGTGATGCTATAAATTAATATGTCATTCCTTCGAAATCGAAGATTCACGAATACAATAATTTTAAATAGTGAATTAATGAGTAAGGCAGGAATCCACAACACGTAAAAAATGTACATATATAACGTAACAATAAATGTGAACGAAAGCATTCACGAAGAATGGTTAACGTGGATTAAAGAACACATACCACAAGTATTAGCAACAGGAAAATTTACTGAAGCAAAACTCACAAAAGTTTTGGTTGAAGAGGAAATGGGAGGAATAACATATGCTGTACAATACAGAGCAAAATCTAGAGAAGCTTTAGATGCTTATTATAAAGAAGACGCTGATAAATTAAGACAAGATGGTTTATCTAAATTTGCAGATAAAGTATTAGCTTTTAGAACAGAGCACGAAATTATTGATGAGTATTCAGTAGCATTTAAATGAAAAATGAATCTTCGATTTTTTCATCGAGGTTTCAATTTAAATTGTCTTTCCCATAAAAATGGGAATCTATTGGAATTTTCACAATGAAATCCAACTAAAGAATCCATATCTTCGCACATCAAGTATTAGGCTTCAAACTCTAAAAAACATTCGTGAATTCGTGGCAAAAGACTATCAAGTAAAAGCAAAAAAATATTTAGGGCAGCACTTTTTAAGAGATGAGAATATCGCTAAAAAAATTGCAAATACTTTAACGTTAAAAGGCTATAAAAACATCTTGGAGATAGGTCCAGGAATGGGAGTTCTTACCAAGTACTTACTTCAAAAGGATGTTACAACTTATGTTATTGAGATAGATTTAGAATCGGTAGAATATCTAAAAGCTAACTACTTAAATCTTGCACATAGAATTATAGAAAAGAATTTTTTAAGGTACGATTTAAACCAAGTTTTTAAAGGTAAACCTTTTGCAATAATTGGTAATTTTCCATACAATATTTCAACACAAATAGTTTTCAAAGTATTAGAAATGCGTCATCAAATTCCAGAATTTTCTGGAATGTTTCAGAAAGAAGTTGCGCAGCGCATTTGCGAAAAAGAAGGCAGCAAAAAGTATGGCATTCTTTCAGTATTAACCCAAGCGTTTTATAATGCAGAATATTTATTTACTGTGCCGCCACAAGTTTTTAATCCACCACCAAAGGTAGATTCTGGCGTGTTAAGACTTACTAGAAAAGAGAATTACACATTGCCTTGCAATGAAAAATTATTTTTCAAAGTAGTAAAAACAGCGTTTCAACAACGTAGAAAAACACTTCGGAACAGTTTAAAAACACTCAATTTAAGCGATAATTTAAGAGAAGATGTTATCTTTGGCAAGCGTCCGGAACAATTAAGCGTTTCAGAGTTTATTAAACTCACAATTTTAATTGAAAACGACACTAAATAAAACTTATCATCAACTGTCATTTAGAGTGATTTTGAAATTTATTTCAGAATTGTATCGAGAAATATTTGAAACTAAAATTTCTTGTGGAAGAAAACAAAGAAAATATCAAATTTCAGATAAGCGATGAGCTTATAAAAAGCGTAGAACAATTAATAGATTCTAAAAGCGATAAAGAGACTTTAGAATTATTAAATAAATTCCACCATGCTGATATTGCCGAGATTTTAGAAGAACTCCATTTCGACCAAGCCATTTATGTTATAAAACTACTAGATAGTGAGTTGACTTCAGATATTTTAATGGAGCTTGATGAAGACGATCGCGAAAAAATTCTTAAAAATCTTTCGGCAAAAGAAATAGCAGAAGAAATTGAAGAACTCGATTCAGATGATGCGGCTGATATAATTGGAGAACTTCCCGAAGATCGTCAAGAAGTTGTAATTGCTCAAATAGAAGACGAAGAGCATGCTCAAGACATAAAAGAATTATTAACCTACGATGAGGACTCTGCTGGTGGATTAATGGCAAAGGAGTTAGTAAAAGTGAATGAAAATTGGACAGTTACACAGTGTGTTAGAGAAATGCGCGAACAAGCAGCCGAAGTTACTAGAGTTCACTCTATTTATGTTGTAGATGATGCAGATAAACTCATAGGAAGATTATCATTAAAGGACTTGTTAGTTGCAAATACTCGCGCTAATATTAAAGAAATTTACATACCGAAAGTAGATTATGTAAATGTAAATGAAAATGTAGAGGATGTTGCAAAAGTGATGCAAAAGTACGATTTGGAAGCAATTCCAGTAGTTGACCAAAACCAGACATTATTAGGTAGAATTACTATTGACGATATTGTAGATGTTATAAAAGAAGAAGCCGAAAAAGATTATCAATTAGCTGCTGGTATTACACAAGAGGTCGAAGCAGACGATAGTATTTTAGAGCACACAAAAGCACGATTACCTTGGTTAGTTCTTGGGCTTTTTGGAGGTTTAGCAAGTGTATTTATATTAGAAGATTTTGAAACATTAATGACTGATCCTAATGTAAAAAAACTATTCTTTTTCACACCACTAATAGCAGCAATGGCAGGAAATGTAGGTGTGCAGTCCAGTGCAATTATAGTGCAAGGTTTGGCTAACGATGTAGTAAAAGGAAGTCTTTTAAATAGGCTATTAAAAGAAGTCGGATTGAGCTTAATTAACGGAATAGCTTTAGGCGTATTAGTCATACTTTTTGGTGTAATAATGAACTACGATATAAACTTTAGTTTAACCATTGCTATTTCAATGCTTTGTGTCATAATTGTAGCAGCATTAATAGGCACATTTGTACCCATTATTTTAAATAAGAAAGGGATTGATCCTGCCATTGCCACAGGACCATTTATTACGACGAGCAATGACATTTTTGGAATTTTCTTATTCTTCTATCTCGCAAAACTTATTTTAGGATTTTAATATTTGGGCTTTGTCCAATGTAACTTTTTGTGTAGTTGGGCGTTCCCTTCAGGTCGCGCTATCACTACTCGCTTTTAATTTTCTGTCATTCCAGCCTCCCGATAGCTATCGGGAGGCTGGAATCCATAAAATGTAAAGAGCTCAAACAAACCGTTCAATCGCTAACGCAAAACTTCGTAATTTTACAGTATGAATACAATAAATATCAAGAACAAACTCTCAAAGTTTTCTAAAAACTGGAATCCTCACAAAATTGCAGTTGTAGATAATATGCAAGTGCTTTTAGCCAAAATTAAAGGTGAATTTGTTTGGCATAAACATGAATATGAAGACGAATTGTTTCAAGTAATAAAAGGAACTTTGTATATGCAATTTAGAGCTTCGTCCTCCGAAGCTGAAAACGAAGGAGGAATAAAAACAGAAGTAGTAAAAGAAGGCGAAATTATTGTAGTGCCTAAAGGCGTAGAACATAATCCAACAACAAAAAATAATGAAGAAGTACATGTGTTACTTTTCGAAAAGCTATCTACTGCTCATACAGGAAATGTAAAACACGAAAAAACTCAAACACATTATCCTGAAATTTAAACATGAAAATCCTTCATCTCGATACAAATCACCCATTACTTCTTAATCAACTTAAAAAATTAGGTTTTATAAATCATGAAGATTATACATCATCAAAAGAGAAAATTGAAAGCCATATTCATGATTATGACGGAATTATCATCAGAAGCCGATTTAATCTCGACAAACAATTTTTAGATAAAGCCACGAGATTAAAATTTATAGCTAGAGTAGGTGCTGGATTAGAAAATATTGATTGCCTTTATGCTAAACAAAAAGGCGTATATCTAATTGTTGCTCCAGAAGCTAATCGTAATGCGGTTGGCGAGCATACTCTAGGAATGTTATTGTCACTATTCAATAAACTCAATAAAGCAAATGCCGAAGTAAAAAAAGGCATATGGCATCGTGAAGACAATCGAGGCTTAGAACTCGAAGGAAAAACCGTTGGGATTATTGGCTACGGTAATATGGGAAAAGCCTTTGCAAAAAAACTTCGCGGTTTCGAAGTTGAGGTTCTGTGCTACGATATTAAAGATAATGTTGATGATGAAAATTGTAAACAAGTATCATTACAGGAATTTAAAGAAAAAGTAGATGTGGTTTCTTTGCACACTCCAGAAACGCCATTAACTATTAATATGATTAATACAGACTTTATCAATCAATTTAAAAAATCGTTTTGGCTACTAAACACAGCTCGTGGGAAAAGTGTTGTTACCAAAGATTTAGTTGAAGCATTAAAATCTGGCAAAATTCTAGGAGCAGGATTAGATGTGTTAGAATACGAAAAATCTTCTTTTGAAGATTTATTTAAAAAGACTGTCTCATCGAGCGTAGTCGAGATGCCAGAAGCATTTCAATATTTAATTAAAGCAGAAAATGTAGTTTTATCTCCTCATGTTGCAGGTTGGACCATAGAAAGCAAAGAAAAATTGGCACAAACTATAATTGATAAAATTAAAGATAGATTTTGTTAACTTTATAGAAATTTAAAATTAATCAAAATGACATCTAATGTTTCAACACCAGAAGAATACATTAAAGAACTCCCAGAAGACAGAATAGAAGTTATTTCAAAACTCCGAGACGTAATTAACAAAAACTTACCAAAAGGTTTTGTGGAAGGAATGGGTTATGGAATGTTAAGTTATCACATTCCTCATTCGGTTTATCCAGATGGTTACCATTGTACTCCAGAATTACCACTACCTTTTATAAATTTAGCTTCACAAAAGAATTTCGTTGCTATATATCATATGGGAATTTATGCAAATAAAGAAATTTTAAATTGGTTTACTGCTGAATACCCTAAACATTGCAAACGTAAATTAGATATGGGCAAAAGTTGTATTCGATTTAAAAAAATAGACGATATTCCTTATGAATTAATAGGTCAATTAACATCAAAAATATCTGCACAAGAATGGATTGATATTTATGAAACGAGAATAAAAAAATCTTCTCGTTAAGAAAAATAATAAAATTCAAGTTCAATGTGACCATTAAAAAACAATTAAATTGAACACATTAAGCTAATATAAAAAAGAAATAAATTTGAGTTAGTTAATTACTTACTGCAAGTCATAAAACATAAATAGAGATGGATTACGAGGAAGAAATAATAACACTTCAACAAAATTTACATAGTCTTGAAATGGAGCTAAACGAAACTAAAAAGAGACATAATAGTTTAGTTGATCAGATAATAACCTTAATTGAATATAAAGAATTGAAGAATCAATTTTAATTTGGGTTACATAAATATATCATTGCCTAAATTTAATTCTAAAAGAAAAAGGTTGTCATTCCGTACTTGATACGGAATCCATTTAAAATATTTGTGAATTTGTGGCAAGAAAAGTATTATAGTTTAACTTAATGAAATTCCCTCGAAAGAGGGAATAAATAAAATTTATTCAATGAAAAAAAGAGTAACAGGGTTAGGAGGTTTTTTGTTTAAAACAAAAAACCCAGATAAAATAAAAAAATGGTACGGAAAGCATTTAGGTTTACCAGTAGATGCGTATGGATGCACCTTTTGGTGGAAAGACAAGAAAGGCAAAGATTGTTCTACACAATGGTCGCCTTTTAAAGAAGATACTAATTATTTCAGTCCAAGTAAAAAGCAATTCATGATGAATTTTAGGGTTGAGAATTTACACGAGTTATTGGCAGTTTTAAAAGAGGAAGGCGTTACAATTGTTGGAGAAGTAGAAGAATATGACTATGGTAAGTTTGGGTGGATTCTTGACCCTGAAGGAAATAAAATTGAACTTTGGGAGCCAATAGATAGTGCTTTTTTGTAAATTGTAATACGTAAAACTAACAAAGCTATGAGCAAAATATATAAAAACTGTCAAAGCTGCGGAATGCCATTAAAAAAAGATCCTAAAGGAGGTGCTACTAATGCAGATGGTAGTATAAGTAAAATGTACTGTAGTTATTGTTTTGAAGATGGAAAGTTTTTACAGCCAGATTGGACAGCGTCACAAATGCAAGAATTGTCAAAAGGAAAGCTAAAAGAAATGGGCTTCCCAGGATTTTTGGCTGGATTTTTCTCAAAAGGAATTCCTAAATTAGAACGTTGGAAAAGATGATATTTTTTTCATATCAAACATTAATATTATATTAGCTGTAATCAATTTTAAAAATATATATTATGTCAGACGATAATAATTTGAAAGACAACCTTAATGATATGTTAGACGATGCCAAGAAAGGTGCAAGAAAAGCAGCAGAGAAAGCAGAAGAATTTGCTGGAGAAGCAAAAGAGAGCGCAAAAGATTTTGCAAAAGAAGCTAAGGAGACATTTAATAATGCTTCTGGTGAAAACAAAAAAGTTCTAGCTGGCATTCTTGCCATTGTTTTAGGTTCTTTAG
Organism: Bacteroidota bacterium; assembly: GCA_003650305.1. Lineage (GTDB taxonomy): Bacteria > Bacteroidota > Bacteroidia > Flavobacteriales > Flavobacteriaceae > PRS1. The sequence continues at coordinate 12,438 of QMOV01000017.1, forward strand.
GTGTTCATAAATTTATTTTAGGTTACAACAAGGAAGGTGTTATATTGTTAGTGGCAACATTAGTATTAGGCTTTTTTACTTGTGGCTTTGGAGCTGGTGTAACCGGATTAATAGGAATAATTGAAGGTGTTATTTACCTAACAAAAACAGATGAAGAGTTTTATAACACTTATCAAGTTGGACAAAAACCTTGGTTTTAAACAATATGTAATATTAAAAAGTCAGAATTATAGGTTTTGACTTTTTAATTAAGATTTACTATCGTTATATTGCAATATTACAATTTAAAACAATTCACTCATGGGAGCTTCAAAACTTAATATTCATTCTAAAAACAGTAATGACATTGCTATTATTGCTAAAGTGTTTGCACATCCAGCTCGTGTTTCAATTTTGCAATATATAAGTAAACAGGAAAGTTGTATTTGTAATGATATTGTAGATGAAATTGGTTTGGCACAACCTACAATCTCTCAACATCTGCAAGTAATATCTCAAGCTGGGTTACTTAAAGGAGATTTTAAAGGCAATAGCCTTTGTTACTGTATAAATATAGAACGTTTTCAAGAATTTCAAGAATTGTTTAACTCATTTTTTATAAAGTTAAATCAATCTAATTGTTAACTGCTTTTAATAAAATATATGAAAAACATACTTGTTTTATGTACAGGAAATTCATGCAGAAGCCAAATGGCTCATGGTTATTTAAATAAATTTGCTGACGGAAAAGCAAAAATTTTTAGCGCAGGAATTGAAACTCATGGTTTAAATCCTGATACTGTAGCCATAATGAAAGAAGATGGTATAGATATATCTAATCATACCTCAAATAATGTAGATGAATATGCTACTATTGATTTTGATTATATTATTACTGTATGTAATCATGCAAATGAAAATTGTCCATACATATCAAGTAAAAATGCTGTACGACTACATAATAACTTTTTTGACCCTTCAAAAGTTGAAGGCACTAAAGATGAAAAGTATGATGCTTTTTTAAAAGCTAGAAATGAGATAAAGACGTATTGTATTAACTTTTTAAAAGAAAACCTATAAACTTTTAGATTTCTTATGTTTCATAAGCAAGAAATCTAAAGGCAATGCATCTCCCATTCGTTGTTTCCCTAAATCACCGCCAAACCTTACATTTTCTGGTGGTGAATGATTTCCAAAATGATCTATATAAAATTCATCGGTAAAATTTTCAACTGATGATTGTTTTCCTCTTTTATATAGGATATTGAGTTTACTTTTTAATTTAACATAAACATTATTACTATTTTCTATTGGAAAAACTTCAATGAATCTATTTGGACTTACAGGATTATTTCCTAAATGTATTCTATAGCCTTCTTTATTTAATTTCTCTTGTGCTAATGCTCTCATAAAATGTAATACAGAGCCTTAGTAGGCTTCTTCTCTTTTTTCTAAAGTCCTTTTGGTTGGAACATCTTGAAGTGATTTGAAAAAATTAGCTCCTGAATAAAATACGTAATCTAAATTAAGTCGTTTTTTGTTTTTACTAACTAAAGAATAATTTACTTCAAAGCGATCTAATTCAACAGTAATTGTGTATTTTAAATTGGTATTTTTAATTAAAATAGGAGATTTAGCACGAGCTGTTAGTTGTTTTTTTGCATCATCATATCTTAAAATAATATCATCTTTATTCAAAATTATACATGATTTTCCGTTATCTGATTCTCCTAAATAATGTTTTATAAACTCTTTGAGCTTTAATTCCCTTGACCATGCATTTTTATGGGTTAGTAGTACTTCTTCTAAAACTTCGTTTGATTCGTACAGATGAATTGTCATTTCTTCATCAGTAGAAAATTCTTCAAATATTAAGGTTTTGTAACCAATAAAAGACACTATTAGTTGTGTTTGGATATTTTTGTTATATTCTAAAGTAAATTTGCCTTTTTCATTTGATGTGGTTCCAATAGTTGTATTGTCAAAGTAAATTGAAGCTCCTTCAATTGGATTGTTTGTATTTCCGTCAAGAATTATTCCAAAAATTTCTTGCGTAAAGGAAGTATTGGTATTAAATAATGTAAGAATAATTAAAGTTATTTTTAATAGGTGATGGTTAATCATATTGTTTTAATTTGTGTTAAAAGAACAAAAATCATGCCTATTAAATATCATCTATCATGATTCTCCATAAATTTACGTTCCAATTCTGCTTGAAATTCTTCCATAACAGGACGTACTGTGCTTTCTGGTAAATCGGCAATTTTAATATACATTAAGCCATCTACAGCATTGTTAAAAAAGGGGTCAACGTTAAAACCAATTAGCCTTGCATTTTGTTTAATGTATTTTTTTAGTAGAACAGGCATTCTAAGACTTCCAGGTTCCAATTCATCAATAATTCTATCAAATTTTTGAAGATCGGCTGCTGTTGCATCAAACACAAAATCTTTATCGGCATCTTTTAGTTTTACTTTAAATTCTTTTTTTGGATGCACATATTGTGCAATGTATGGATCGTAATAATGCGATTTCATAAACTCGATCATCAACGATTTTGAAAAGTTAGAGAATTGGTTGCTAATGCTTACGCCTCCAATTAAAAACTTATGCTCAGGAAAACGAAGAGTAGTATGCACAATACCTTTCCAAAGCAAAAAAAGAGGCATTGGCTTTTGCTGAAATTCCTTGATTATAAAAGCACGACCTAACTCGATAGAACGATTCATCATTTTAAAAAGTTCAGGCTCAAACCGAAATAAATCTTGAAGATAAAAACCGTCTATTCCATATTTTTCAAAAATTTTAGAACCTAACCCCATTCTATAAGCTCCTGCAATGACGCATTTTTCAGTATCCCAAAGAAACATGTGGTGGTAATAAGTATCAAACTTATCCAGATCAATAGCTTCATTTGTGCCTTCACCAACTTCTCTAAAGGTTATTTCTCGTAATCTGCCAATTTCTCGTAATATATTAGGAAGCTTACTTGCAGGTGCTAAATAAACTTCATAATTTTTACTTCTTAATAGTCTGTAATCTCCTTCTTTTAGTTCTTCAATTTCTTCAATCATAACGTCTGTTTTTACAGGAGTTACAATCTTTTTTGGGATTTTATGGATTTTTAGTGTGGAAGATATTGTCTCTAATCGTTTTGGTTTATCTTCAAAAGTATTAGACAACATATAAGTTTTTTTTCGTATAAATTCTGAAAAATCATTGATATCCTCATGTTCTTGCTGGTCTTTTACAGAAATAGGCTTACCAATCCTAACTTTTATGATGCGTCGTTTTTGTGTGAGTACTTCCGAAGGTAATTTAGCTGTTCTAAACGTGTCACTTATTTTTGATAATTTGTAAAACAGCTTACTATTTTTTGCGTGGAAATAAATTGGTACTACAGGAACTTCGGCTTTCTTTACAAGTTTCATAGCAGCATCTTCCCATGGCTTATCGACTACTAATTTACCATCTCTATATGTTGAAACTTCACCTGCAGGAAAAATTCCCAAAGGCTTACCTCCTCTTAAATGTAGGATAGAGTTTTTAAAACCTGTTATACTATTTTTAGCATCCTTTCTATCTTCAAAAGGATTAACAGGTATAATGTAAGGCTTTAAAGGTTCAATACGATGAAGCAGAAAATTAGCAATGATTTTAAAATCGCTACGTTGCTCTAACATTAATTTTAACAGCAAAATACCATCGATACCACCAAGAGGATGATTGGAAATAGTAATATAAGCTCCACTTTTTGGTAAACGTTTTAAATCTTCATCAGGAATTTCGAATTTAATTTGAAACTCATCTAAAAGTGCATTTAAAAATTCAAGGTCACTTAAATGTTTATTTCGATTATAAACATTATTTATTGTAGAAATCTTTAAAAGTTTTATGAGTAACCAACCAACAAAAGTTCCAATAAAACCATATCTGTCTGCCTTTATAGCTTTTGAGACTTCTTTTGCTGTAACTAATGCCATAGATTATTTTTTGAGCGAAATTCAAATATACTTAATAGCAAAACTAAAAGACTATTTGGTTACTATTTGAACGGTTTCTTGATACAATTGTTTTAATAAAACGATTTTATTTTTTTCTAAATTCTGAATTGATTTTTGGTCGTAATGGCGAATGGTATAAAGCGAAACATTTTCGTGATGAGTTACTTTAAATTTGGCTTTTAAATGCAAGAGTAATTTTTCTAAATTGTTATAGTTATTATCAATACAAACCGAAAAACTAATTGCAGAATTTTGTATCATATCAACTTTCATTTTATATAAATGCAATAAATTGAAAATTTCGCTAATATTTTCTTCAACTATAAACGAAAAATCTAAAGATGATAGCGAAATTAATACTTGGTTTTTCCTTACTATGAAACAAGGTGTTTTAGGATCTAAATCTATTCCCTTACCTATACTTGTGCCAGTATTTGTTGGATTAAAAAAAGATTTTACAAACAGCGGAATCTCTTTACGTTGTAAAGGTTGCAAGGTTTTTGGATGTATAACTGAAGCGCCATAAAAAGCCAACTCAATAGTCTCACGATAGGAGATTTGGTTAAGGAGTTGTGCGTTTTCAAAGTATCTAGGATCAGCGTTAAGTACACCTGGAACATCTTTCCAAATGGTAACACTTTGTGCATTTAAACAATAGGCAAAAATTGCTGCTGTATAATCACTCCCTTCTCTTCCTAAAGTTGTAGTAAAATTATTAGCATCGCTGCCTATAAACCCTTGAGTAATATTTAATATATTTTTCTTTACTTTTTTAGAAATAATACTTTGCGTTTTATCCCAATTTACTTTTGCGTTTCTATAATAGTTATCTGTTTTTATAAGATTGCGAACATCTAGCCAATTGTTGCTAATTCCAACATCATTTAGATATGTACTTATTATTGTAGTTGAAACTAGCTCTCCAAATCCAACAACTTGATCGTAAACAAAGTTGTAATCTGGAGATTTATTTCTATCAAAAAAGACACCTAACTCATTAAAAAACTCTGAAACTTTGCTAAATACTGGATGCTGTTCGTCCCGATGGTTATCGGGATCAAAAAGATTTAATAAAATTTCGTTGTGGTATTTTTTTATCTCCTGAATAGAACTTTGCAGTTCTTTTTTATTATTAAAATAGTTATCTATAACTTTTTCTAAAGCATTGGTTGTTTTTCCCATTGCAGAAACAACAACTAATGTATTATTATAGCCAACGGCTTCTAAAACTTTAATCAGGTTTTTTACACCTTCAGCATCTTTTACAGATGCACCTCCAAACTTAAATATTTGCATTAATCAATTTTTGATAAATAATTTTTTATTCCTTGTTCATCGAGTTGTACAACATCCCAATCTCTTAAGACTTTTGCTCCTTTTTTTTCATAAAATGTAATGGCTTCCTCATTCCAGTCCAAAACTTCCCAACTTATACGTTTTACACCTAAATGACAACCATATTTAACTACTTCATCTAATAAAGCCGTTCCCAAACCAAATCCTCTCATTTTAGGATTCACTACCAAATCTTCTAAATGTAAAACAACGCCTTTCCAAGTGGAGTAGCGTTGATAAACTAAAGCTATTCCTTCAACATGATTATTAATTTCTCCAACAAAACATTTAAAAGCAGGATATTTACCAAAACCATCTTTTTTCAAATCGTTTGCACTTATTTCAACAGCGTTTGGTTCTTTCTCAAAAAATGCTAATTCTTTAATTAAGTTTAGTACTTGAAGCATATCTTTTTCAGTAGCTGCTCTAATAATAAAACCCATATTTTTAAAAATAAGTTCAAAGATAGTTTAAAGTTGATAATTATAGGCTATTATTCTTTTACGAAAACGTTGTAGTTGATTAAAAAATACGATATTTGCGATAAATAATTACACTATTTAAAATGTCTCGAAAAAACCAAACTCTAGGTGAATTTATTATAGAAAATCAAACATCGTTTAAATATACTTCAGGTGAGCTATCGCGATTAATTAACTCTATTAGGTTAGCTGCAAAAGTTGTAAATCATGAAGTTAATAAAGCTGGATTAGTAGATATACTTGGTGCTTTTGGAGATACTAATATACAAGGCGAAGATCAACAAAAATTAGATGTTTATGCAAACGAAAAGTTTATACAAACTCTAACAAACAGAAATATTGTTTGTGGTATAGCTAGTGAAGAAGAAGACCATTTTATAGCAATAAACAGTCAGGATGAAAATAATCAAAATAAATATGTTGTATTAATCGATCCTTTAGATGGCTCGTCTAATATAGATGTAAACGTATCTGTTGGTACCATTTTTTCTGTTTTTAGACGAGTAACACCAATAGGAACTCCTGTAACTCTTGAAGATTTTTTACAAAAAGGAAACCAACAAGTTGCTGCTGGTTACATTATTTATGGTACATCTACAATGTTGGTTTATACTACTGGAGCAGGAGTAAACGGATTTACTTTAAATCCTGCTATTGGAGCTTTTTATTTATCTCATCCTGATATGCAATTCCCTGAAGATGGAAATATATACTCAGTAAACGAAGGAAACTATATTCATTTTCCTCAAGGTGTAAAAGATTATATAAAATATTGTCAAATGGAAGAAGGAAACAGGCCTTATACCTCAAGATATATTGGATCTTTGGTTTCCGATTTTCATAGAAATATGATTAAAGGCGGCATCTATATTTATCCAAATACGTCTAAAAACCCAACTGGAAAATTACGTTTGTTATATGAATGTAATCCAATGGCATTTATTGCAGAACAAGCTCTTGGAAAAGCGAGTGATGGATTTACAAGAATTTTAGATTTACAACCAACAGAATTACACCAACGTGTACCTTTCTTTTGCGGAAGTAAAATTATGGTTGAAGAGGTCGAAGAATTTATGCAAAAAGTAACGGTTTAGTTTTATTAACTAAAATAATTACACTTTTAGTATTAAATAGATGTTTTCAATTAATTAAAACAAGTCTTAATTCTTGTATCTAACAGCGAAGCGGTCTTTGTTCTTAAAATCATCTATTCATATTTTTTTTTATTTCGTAAATAAAAGTGTCTAAATCTACATGATCATTAACTAAAGACAATGCTTTACCTACTACATAATTTACATTTTCATGCGAGAATCCTAATCCTATAGCTATTTTTCTTAAAAGAATCTCTTCCTGCTCTCCTTTTATATGATCGACATAAACCATACGTGCTAAATCGTATAAACGTTCTAAACGTCTATTGTAAGACAATGGAGGATTTATATCATGTGATTTAAAATCCTTTAATATTTTTTTATAATTGCTTTCAGAAATATCCAAATTGTTTGCTAATCGATCTAAAAACCCTTTTTCTTCTTCCGAAATCACTCCATCATCCATTGCTACTCTCACTATTGCTGCAAAATGATCTTCATTTCGTCTTCTAAATCCACTATCGAATAAATGCAAAATTGACATAAATTATTTTGTTTAAATGTATTGCAAAGATAGTATTAATATAAGCTTATAAAAGCATAAAATTTAAAATTCTAATCAACTATTATTATATATTTGCATCTTAATACATCAAAGCTTTAGCGAAGATATACAAATTATTTTTTGGTGAGTAAAACACTTTTCTCGCAAACCTATGCACAGTCTTTGCAAACGCAAAAACTACAAAATACTATTACCAAATCTCAAAGTAAAGCACATTTAAAAGGTCTTGTTGGCTCTTCATTTTCTTTTATTATTGCTGATGTTTTTAAGCAAGCCGACAAACCCTTTTTATTGGTTTTTAACGATAAAGAAGAAGCTGCATTTTATCTTAATGACCTTGAGCAACTTCTTAATGAAAAAGATGTCTTATTTTATCCTGGAAGTTATCGCAGACCATACCAAATAGAAGAAACAGATAATGCCAATGTTTTATTACGTGCTGAAGTTTTAAACCGAATAAACTCCCAAAAAAAACCTGCTGTAATTGTAACATATCCTGATGCTCTTTTCGAACAAGTTGTAACTAGAAAAGAATTGGAACGCAATACCTTAAAGATTGCTGTAAACGATAATTTATCAATAGATTTTGTAAACGAAGTTTTATTTGAATATCAATTTAAACGTGTTGATTTTGTTACCGAACCTGGGGAATTTTCGGTTCGTGGAGGTATTGTAGATGTGTTTTCTTTTTCTCATGACGAACCTTACCGAATTGAATTTTTTGGAGATGAAATAGATAGTTTACGGACTTTTGATGTTGAAACTCAACTCTCAACCGAACAAATAAAGAAGATTAGTATTATTCCTAATGTTGCTAATAAATTTTTAGAAGAAAAAAGACAAAGCTTCCTAAAATATGTTGCACAAAAAACTGTGATTTTTACTAAAAATACCGAATTGTTATTCTCCAGAATAGATGATTTTTTTAATAAAGCCGAAGCAGCTTTTGAAACACTTTCAAAAGAATTACAACATGCAACACCAAACGAACTTTTTTGTAATTCAGAATTACTAAAAAAGCAGTTATTGGATTTTACTTTGGTTGAGTTTGGTGCTTCTTCTAAGCTCATTAGTCAAAGTTCTACTGTCACGTCGAGCGTAGTCGAGACGTTTCATACAATAGAATTCAACACAACTCCACAACCTTCCTTCAACAAACAATTCGATGTATTAATTGAAAATTTAAACTTAAATCATAATATAGGATTTACCAATTACATTGCCTGTGTAAGTGAGCAGCAAGCCAAACGGTTTCATGATATTTTTGAAGATGTTGAGCAGGACGTTCATTATAAAACGATTGTGTTATCCTTATATCAAGGTTTTATAGATAACGATAACAAAATAGTGTGCTATACAGATCATCAAATTTTTGAACGTTATCATAAATTTCATCTTAAAAATGGGTATGCCAAAAAGCAAGCCATTACTTTAAAAGAACTTACAAATTTAGAAATTGGCGATTATGTTACTCACATCGATCATGGCATTGGTAAGTTTGGAGGTCTTCGAAAAATAGATGTCGAAGGAAAAAAACAAGAGGCTATAAAATTGCTTTATGGAGAGCGTGATGTATTGTATTTAAGCATTCATTCGCTTCATAAAATTACTAAGTTTAATGGTAAAGACGGTAAGCCACCAAAAATTTATAAATTAGGAAGTAAAGCTTGGAAAACCCTTAAACAGAAAACGAAGTCCAGAGTTAAAGAAATAGCATTTAACCTCATTAAGCTGTATGCTAAACGCAAAATGAGAAAAGGATATCAATATTTACCAGATAGTTATATGCAACACGAACTGGAAGCCTCATTTGTTTATGAAGATACTCCAGACCAAATTACAGCAACTGAAGATATTAAAGTAGATATGGAAAGTGAGCGGCCAATGGATCGTTTGGTTTGTGGCGACGTAGGTTTTGGCAAAACCGAAGTCGCTATTCGTGCAGCTTTTAAAGCTGTAGATAATGGGAAACAAGTTGCTGTATTAGTGCCAACAACCATTTTGGCGTTTCAGCATTTTAGAACATTTAGAGAACGATTAAAAGACTTTCCAGTAACGGTAAATTATATCAATCGGTTTAGAACTACAAAACAAAAACGCGATACTCTAGAAGGCATAGAAAGAGGTCATGTAGATATTTTAATTGGTACACATCAACTCGCAAATAATAAAGTGAAGTTTAAAGATTTAGGATTGCTTATTGTGGACGAAGAACAAAAGTTTGGAGTTGCAGTAAAAGAGAAGTTAAAAACCATAAAGGAAGATGTAGATGTGTTAACTTTAACAGCAACACCAATCCCAAGAACATTGCAGTTTAGCTTAATGGCAGCACGTGATTTATCGGTTATTACAACGCCACCTCCTAATCGTTTTCCTATTGAAAGTAGTGTGATTCGGTTTAGTGAAGAAATTATTAGAGATGCCATTAATTACGAAATTCAACGTGGAGGTCAAATCTTTTTTGTGCATAACAGGATAGAAAATATCAAGGAATTTGCTGGAATGATTCAGCGTTTAGTGCCTGATGCTAAAATAGGTATTGGTCATGGTCAGCTTGATGGTAGAAAACTCGAACAGCTTATGTTAGCTTTTATGAATGGTGAATTTGATGTTTTGGTAAGCACAACAATTATTGAAAGCGGTTTAGATGTTCCAAATGCAAATACTATTTTTATCAATAATGCCAATAATTTTGGCTTGAGCGATTTGCATCAAATGCGTGGTAGAGTTGGAAGAAGTAACAAAAAAGCATTCTGTTATTTCATCACGCCTGAATATTCTGCAATGACAAATGAGGCACGAAAACGGATTACTGCATTAGAACAGTTTACAGCACTTGGTAGCGGTTTTAATATTGCCATGAAAGACCTTGAAATTCGTGGTGCAGGAGATTTACTTGGTGGAGAACAAAGTGGTTTTATTAACGAAATAGGGTTTGATACCTATCAAAAAATACTAAATGAAGCTATTGATGAATTAAAAGAGAACGAATTTAAAAACTTGTATAAAGAAGATAAGAATAAACCAAAAGTCTATGTAAAAAATATTACTATCGATACTGATTTTGAACTGTTATTTCCAGACGATTATGTAAACAATATAACAGAACGTCTCAATCTTTATACACAACTTAACAATTTAAAAACTGAAGAAGAATTGCAAAAATTTGAAACAGAAATTATTGATCGTTTTGGAGAATTGCCAACTCAAGTTGTAGATTTATTAGATAGCTTAAGGATAAAATGGATTGCAACCAAAATTGGATTAGAGAAAGTAATAATGAAACAGGGTAAATTAATAGGTTATTTTATAAGCGATCAACAAAGTAGTTTTTACCAAAGCGATAGGTTTACTAAAGTGTTACAGTTTGTACAACTCCATCCAAATATTTGTAAAATGAAAGAGAAACAAACTAGGAAAGGATTACGATTATTGCTTACTTTTGAGCATATATATACAATTGAAAAAGCGCTGAAGGTACTTCAACCTATTTTGGCTTGATTATTGAAAACTAAAATGAAGACGAAAAGTGTAATTATTAAAATTTAAGGGTCTTATTAATAAAGGTATTATGTTTAAGAAATTAGTGTTTGTAATTATGGTTTTGCCAACAATAGTAGTTGCGCAACACACAATTAAAGGCCATTTTTCTCCAGCAAAAGATTACGAATGGGTTGTTTTGTACGAAGTCACACCAATAAGTTCACTTTTTATAGCAAATACTGAAGTAAATGACGAAGGATATTTCGAGTTTCAGTTAGATTCAACAATAACTAAAGGTATGTATAAGCTAGTTTATGCACTTCCACAAGAAGAAAATAATTTCGATATTATTTATAATGCAAAGGAAGATGTAGAATTCACTTTTAATAATGAAACAGGAATAGAATACAAATTTTCAATCGAAAACCAGATAGTTAGTTCTTATACTAATAGCATGTCTTTGATTAGTCAGAGTATAGGTAATTTTTTTCAGCAACAAAGTACCGATTCATTAGCATTAGCTTCAATTTTTAAAACGCAAAGGGAAACCCAATCAAATTTTGAAGAAGCTGCAAAAGAGACAATCGCTTCACATTTTATTAAAGCGAACAAGCCCTATATTCCAGAAGATTTTGAAGATATTAAGACCTACATTAATAACTTGAAAATTTATTATTTCGACCATGTCGATTTTAATAATGAAATCCTTCAAAGTTCAAGTTTTTTAATAGAGCGTATCTTAAATTATGTATTTGGAATGTATTCAGAAAATGAAGAAGAAATCATAACATATGAAAACAATATTGATGATGTTTTTTTAGCAATGAAAGATGCCGATCATCTTATTAAAAAAACCTTGTTGGAAGTTTTATGGCAACAAATGGTAGATGCTAATTTTGAAGAAGTTGCTAATTATATTTCAGATAATTATTTAATTGGTTTGGCTGAAGCTTTAGATGACAGAGAACTTGTAGAGGGATTGACACTCTATAAAAGTTTATCTATTGGTAATGTAGCACCAGATTTTTCATTGGAAAGCAAAGAAGAAACAACAACAAATCATTTAAGCAATCTTAATACTGCCGAAAATTATATTATTGTGTTTTGGAGTAGTACTTGTGCTCATTGTTTAAATGAAATTCCTCAGCTTCAAGCGTACTTAAATGCTTTAGAAAAAGGTAAACTTCAAGTCATTGCTATAGGATTAGAAGATGAGCCTTTTAGATGGAGAAATGAAACTCTCAAATACCCAGAATTCATTCATGTTTTAGGACTTGGTAAATGGAAAAATGAAATTGGAAACAGTTACAATGTTACTGCAACTCCAACGTATTATGTGTTGGATAAGGCAAAAAAAATTATTGCTAAACCTTACGATTTTGAAAATTTGAAGAAGTTTTTGGAAGATTAAAATTGTATTGAGAAGTATTTTTAAGATTTGTCATTCCTGCGAAGGCAGGAATCCATTTTGAAGAGAGTTTAAATTAATGAGATCCTGAATCAAGTTCAGGATGACATAAATGTCAAAAGTGATAAAAAGCATTTTCTAAATGCTCAATATTAAAACTCCTGCCTTGTTTTACAATAGCAATAATATCAAAACGGACTTCTACATCTAGCTTATTTACAATTACATATTCATCTACAGCTTTTACGAGACGTTGTATTTGTTTTGGTTTCACAAAATCTTGAGGATTCCCAAAATCTACTGTTGAGCGTGTTTTAACTTCTACAATAGCAAGCGTGTCTTTTAATTTGGCAATGATATCGACTTCGGCTTTTTGAAAACGATAGTTGCGCTTCTTAATAGTATATCCTTTTTTAATAAGAAAATCTACTGCAAGCTGTTCTCCTTTTTTGCCAAGTTCGTTGTGTTTTGCCATTTATTCCTGCGAAGGCAGGAATCTCCTGCCTTAATTTGAGTTTTGCTAAAACTGCAAAACCTTTATTAGTTTTTCAATTTCTTCACTTAAATGAACTTCATTTTCGTACTCAATACTAAAATCAGAGCATCCGCTAACTGTTGTTGAATGATTAGCATTTTTTCTTTTAATATAAATTATAGGTTTTTGTTTTGCAACCGCATAACCAACTTCAACTCCAACTCCAATGGCTTTTTTTGTAAGTTCAACAATGAGAAAATCTGACTTATCGATTTCCTCAAAAGCAATAGTCATCATTTTTTTTTCTTCACCAAGTTTAAACTCGTATTTATCAACAAAAACCAAGAGTTCAATAGAATGTTTTGCCAAACTCTTTTTAAGTTGCTGAATTTCTTTATCAAAATGCACTCTGTTAGATTTGCTAATTCCGAAATAAGCTGTTTTCATATACTTTCCTGCGAAGGCAGGAATCTTTTAATTTTAACTACAATCTTAATTTGCCACAATCCCGATAACTATCGGGACACGAATAATATATCTCTATATGTTCATCATTGATTGATAAATATAACTTCAGAAACATCTTTTCCAACATTTAATTCAATAGTTCGCCCTAGTATCATCGCACGATTATCGTCTTCATGTCCAGCAGGAAAATTAAACAAAACAGGAAAATCGTATTCTGCAACAACATCGAGAATAATTTCTTCAATAGTACGTCCAAACTCTGTTGTATTCTTCCTCACTTTAGAAATATCTCCAACAATAATACCTTTACAGTTTTCAAAATAACTTGCACGTTTAAGGCTTTGCAGCATACGATCGATATGGTAAGCATATTCACCAATTTCTTCAAAAAATAAAATTTTACCATTAGTATCAATACTGGTTTTAGAGCCAAGCATAGTATGTAAAAGGGTAAGATTACCACCAACAAGTTGTCCAGAAGCAGTTCCTGTTTTATTATAAGGTGAACCTTCAATAATATAAGCTAATGGTTTACCGAAAAGGGCATTTTTAAAAGAAGTAATATTGTCTTTTATGTCTTCCACTTCATCGATTAGACTGGTACACATTAGTGCATGAATGGTTTCAAAACCTTCATTATGAATTTGATTATGAAGTGCAGTAATATCGCTATAACCAATAATCCATTTTGGGTGTTCTTTAAATTTTGTATAATCGAGTTTATCTAAAATTCTAACTGTTCCGTAACCACCACGAGCAGCCCAAATTGCTTTAATGTTTGGATTGTCTAAGGCCTTTTGAAAATCGGAAGCACGTTCCTCATCAATACCTGCGAAATGTCCATTTTGACTAAACACATGCTTGCCCATTACCATATTTAAATTCCAGCTCTTAAGAAGTTCTATAGCTTGATTTATTTCTTTCTCTCTATTAAGTAAAATTCCTGAAGGCGCAACTATAGCAACAGTATCTCCTGCTTTTAGGTATGGAGGCTGTATTAATTTTTTATGTGTAAGTGTATCTAAAAAAGTTTGACTTGAAGATTGTGCTAATAAATTATTTTGGTTAACAAAAGTAATAAAAAGAGCACAATAGATTATTTGTTTTAAAAACATAAAATAGGCTTTTTGTAAATGTACATTTTTTTTCTGTTAAGCTGTTAAAATGTGTACTTTTGTGGCTTGTTTATATAATAGTTTTATATACTTTGTCATTCTGAACAAAGTGAAGAATCTCTTATGCGAGATATTTCGGCTTCGCTCAACATGACATAAAACTAGCTTTAGAGAATGAATACACCAAAACGATATACAATTACTGCAGCATTACCTTACACCAATGGTCCAATTCATATTGGTCATCTTGCAGGTGTTTATGTTCCAGCAGATATTTATTCACGCTATTTAAGATTACAAGGACATGATGTTGCTTTTATGTGCGGCAGTGACGAACATGGCGTGCCTATTACCTTAAAAGCAAAAAAAGAAGGTGTTTCGCCACAAGATATTGTAGATAAATATCATGCTATAATTAAACAGTCTTTTGTTGATTTCGGAATTACATTCGATAATTATTCTAGAACTACAGCTAAAATTCATCATGAAACTGCTTCAGAGTTTTTTAAAACTTTATATGATAAAGGCGAATTTATAGAAGAAGTTACAGAGCAATTATATGATGCTGAAGCTAACCAGTTTTTAGCCGATCGTTTTATTATTGGGACTTGTCCTAAATGTGGAAATGAAGAAAGTTATGGCGACCAATGTGAAGTATGTGGCACAAGCCATAATGCAACCGATTTAATTAATCCTAAGTCTGTAATAACAGGAGCAACTCCAACTTTAAAAAAGACCAAGCATTGGTTTTTACCATTAGATAAGCATGAAGATTTTTTAAAAGAATGGATTTTGAAAGAGCATAAAAAGGATTGGAAACCCAATGTATATGGACAATGCAAATCTTGGATAGACGATGGTTTGCGACCCCGAGCAGTTACTCGCGATTTAGATTGGGGAATTCCTGTTCCTGTTGAAGGCGGCGAAGGCAAAGTGTTGTATGTGTGGTTTGATGCCCCAATTGGTTATATTTCTGCAACCAAAGAATGGGCAGAACGCGAAGGCAAAAATTGGGAACCTTATTGGAAAGACAAAGATACCAAATTAGTCCATTTCATAGGAAAAGATAATATTGTATTCCATTGTATTATTTTTCCAGCGATGCTAAAAGCAGAAGGGAGTTTTATTCTTCCTGATAATGTTCCTGCAAATGAATTTTTGAATCTTGAAAGTAATAAACTTTCAACGTCTAAAAATTGGGCAGTTTGGTTGCATGAGTATTTACAAGAGTTTCCAAATCAGCAAGATGTCTTACGTTATGCTTTAACAGCAAATGCACCAGAAACCAAAGACAACGATTTTACTTGGAAAGATTTTCAGGCACGTAACAATAACGAATTGGTTGCCATTTTCGGAAATTTTATTAATAGAGTAGTAGTACTTACAAATAAGTATTATGATGGAATTGTACCAAAGCCAAATAAATTCACAGAAAAAGATATTACAACTCTTTCTTTAACAAGATCTTATCCAAAAAAAATAGAGAACTCAATCGAACGTTATCGTTTTAGAGAAGCGAGTCAAGAATTGATGAATTTAGCACGTCTTGGTAATAAATATATAGCAGATGAAGAACCTTGGAAAGTGATAAAAGAAGACGAATGTCGTGTACAAACTATTATGTATATAGCATTACAAATAGCAGGTTGTTTAGCTGTTTTGAGTGAACCTTTTTTACCGTTTACATCGGATAAATTAAAAAAACTATTAAATATTGAAGATAAGAGCATGGAAGGAGGTTATGTTTCTGATAGATATATTAAAGGAATAACGTGGGAAAATTTGGTTGATAGAGTAGTTCTTGATAATTTTATTATACCAAATCACAAATTAAGAAAGGCAGAATTATTATTCTCTAAAATTGAAGATTCAGCCATTCAAGCTCAATTGGACAAATTAGAAGCCACTAAAAAGATTAACGAGGCTGAAGAGAAAATAGTAGAACCACAAAAAGACACCATTACTTTTGAAGATTTTACAAAACTAGATATTCGTGTTGGTACGATTATAGAAGCCGAAAAAATGCCTAAAGCCAAAAAACTTTTGGTATTAAAAGTAGATACAGGAATTGATGTAAGGACTATTGTATCTGGAATTGCAGAGAGTTTTACTGCAGATGAAGTTGTGGGTAAAAAAGTAACTGTTCTTGTAAATCTAGCTCCGAGAGTTTTACGTGGAGTAGAAAGTGAAGGCATGATTTTAATGACCGAAACACAAGATGGCAAATTAGTATTTGTTAACCCAAGTGATGCCAATGTTGCTAATGGGTTGCATATTAGTTAATCTTATAAAAAGATAAAAACCGCTATTAATAGCGGTTTTTTCAATATAAATAATTTAATCATTGACCTTCTTTAATATAACCCCAACCATCTGCTTGTTTCATAATGATTTCTAAAATACCATCAGGAACTTGTACTAATCCAGGAATTAATTGATCATCTGAAATTTTATGTCTTTTCATTGTGCCTTGGCATACAACAAAAGTTATATTTTCATTTTTTGCCAAAGCTTCCAGGTCTTCAGCTACCGAAGATTTATCTTTTAAAACCATATCGATAGATCCACTATACATCACAACTTCAAATTGTGCATCTGCATAGGCTTGAGACATAAATTTTACATGACGTATTGCAGCTTGATGTACTTTAGCATCACTACTAGTAACATCAAAAACAATTTTAACTGGTTTTTCTTGTGCTGATAAGTTTAATGCAAAGAAAAATGCTAATACTAATGTTATATATTTTTTCATAATTTTTAATTTTAAGAGTTAAAATATTATTCGCCAGCAAAGATATAACCACAACCATTTTCTTGCGCTCTACCTAATGCCCAAACACCTGATGGTACAAGTTGTATTCCTGGAAGAACACCACTTACCCAATCGTTATAAACTTCGGTAGGATCTAATCCCATTTCCGTAGCTACCGCATTACTATATACTTTTGTTGCTAAATCACAAGCACAAAACATTGCGCCTCTTTCTTGCATACGTTTAATACCATCTATTCCAGGTAATGGAAAATCACCATCTTGTGGTTCGTAAAAAGGATTACGTAAAGCGTGTTCTTTAGTATAATCTTTTACATCAAAAACTTTTCCAAGCGGATATTTTTTCCATAAACGATCTTCTAGTGCTAATGGAAGAGCCGAGTGTCTCAACACAGTCATTGCTGTCATATCTTCATCTGGTGTACCAGTTCCGTTGTTGGTCATATAAAAAGCCCAATTCCAAATTATGGGAAACCCATCGTGAGGTGTAGAACCATCGTAAACAATTCTATGTTTTCCTTTTATGCCCTTAAACCATTCGTCTGCTTCATTTAAAGTTTTTGCATTAAAAGAAGTAGCTGCATTTAAAGGATTTGTTAATAGCGATAAACCACTTGCAGCAGCTCCTAGTGCTAGTGAACCTAAAAAGGTTCTTCTAGAATTAAAAATGTCATTTTTCATATATAGTATAATTTAGTTGTTTACAATAATATGAAAAGGGGCAAAGGAAAGATTACAAAAGGGGAGTAACCAAATGTAGTAAAAAATCGATATAAATCAAACTAAACACCTGAATATTAATAAAATACATAATAGTCTTTTATATTTTCTATTTAGTTTTTATCATACCATACTTTAGTTTATAGTACTCCATAATAGGTTGAAATGGACCCAGTTGGTGTTGTTTTATTGAAAAATCATCGGCATAAGGCGGATAAGGAGTAGAAACAGGTTTTTTTGTTATATCTGGGAAATCGATTTCGGGATTAGATTTTTGAGGTCTTTGTTGTTGGTTAATATATCCTGCAACATCGTAGGCTTCTTCATCTGATAAAATAGGAACTTGATAAGTAGCACCATAAGGCATATTTGCCTTAATAAACTGTGCAGATGTAATTACTCTATTCATTCCAGCTCCATTATTAAACGAATCGTCTCCCCACAATGGAGGGTATTGATATACTTGAGAATTTTCTAATCTTACACCTTTACCATCAGTACCATGACAAGCAAAACAAACATTGTCAAAAATATGCTTTCCTTTTTCTAAATCAACTGCTCTATTAGGAATCTCAATAGAAACAAATCCTTTCCCTTTAAATGTTCCGTCTTCTTCTGCAAAACGATCTAACCATTTTAAATAACTCACGAAAGCTTTCATTTCTTTTCCTTCTGAAGGCATCATTCTGCCATTCATACTGCGTTCAAAACAACCATTTATACGATCTTCAATGGTGCCCATTTTGTTTTCTCTGCCTCTAAATTGTGGGAAACGACCAACTACACCAACAAGTGGAGCAGAATATGGTTTTGTTCCAGCAAACAAGTGACAGTTATTACAGGATAAATTATTGCCAGCATAAGCAATTTCTATATTTCCGTTTTGTGGTCCTAGATACTTTGGAGTGCTTTTAAAAAGCTCGAAACCATATTTTATTTCTAAATTATCTTTAGAGTCATCAAGTG
>QMOV01000018.1 GCA_003650305.1 Bacteroidota bacterium
AAAACAACAGGAGCTACTTGGAGGTCAAGACCTCCCAGCAATTCTCCAAATAGATACATGCCAATATTATCGAGAGTTATCGCAGGACAACTTACAGAAACTAATCCATTAGAATCTGTCGATAATAGTACATGGGAAACCGTTTCAACAGTAGCTAGAAGTCTAAATTTTGCGCTTACTGTACGTGATCGCTCTGAAACCAATGGTGTAGGGCAAATGCCTCAAAGTAGTTTTGATACTATGATTGTTACTGTTGAGGATGTAACACCATTTACGGTTTTTACTCCTCCAACTTGGGGACAAGGTTCAACTCAAACTGTCTCTTGGGTAGTTGGACAAACCACAAACGGAACTATTAACTGTCAAAATGTTAATATATTATTCTCTAGTGATGGAGGAGCGAATTTTTCTACCACTTTAGCATCTAACACACCTAATGATGGCTCACAGCAAATTACGGTTCCAACTATACCTGATACAAATAATGCTCTAATTTTAGTTGAAGCAGCAGATAATATTTTTTATGCTTTGTCTGATAGTTTTACTGTATCTAATACTCCCGATTTTAGTTTCAATAATACTAATGGAGATCAAAGTGCTTGTAATATAGATGCTGTAAGTTATAACTTTGATTATCTTACTTCAAACGGGTTTTCTGAAACAACTACATTTTCTGCAGCTGGTAATCCTACTGGATCTAGTGTTGTCTTTACTCCGGCTAATTTAAGTAGTGATGGGTCATTTACTATGGATGTTAATGGTTTAACCGGAGCAGCTGTTGGAGATTATACAATTACAGTTACAGGTACATCTACATCTATTACTAAAAATGTTGATGTTGTATTATCGATTAACAATGGTTTATGTAGCTCTGTTGCTAATACTACTTTCCAAACAAGTACAACTGGAGTAATTTTTAATACAATAAGTAATCTAAACACTGGAAAGCCTTCTGGTTATAGTGATTACACTGCAATGTCAACTGATATAAATAGAGAAAGCAGCTATGATTTAACAGTTTATGCTAATAGTGATGGAAATTTTCAAATTATTACATATGTATGGATAGACTGGAATCAAAATTGTAGTTTTGATGATGCTGGCGAACAGTATGATTTAGGTACATCTGCAAACATTGTAAATAATCCTACTGTTAATTCGCCATTATCTATTACTGTTCCTTCTGAAGCTTTATTAGGAAATACTACAATGCGTGTCACTACAAAATATACAGCCCCTGGTGCAAATCAATTTCCAACATCATGTGAAAATGGTGCAGATGCCGAAGTTGAAGATTACACAGTTAATGTAGTTGCTTCACTAAGTGTTGGTGAGAATGTGTTTGAAAATTTTAATATTTGGCCTAACCCAAATAATGGAGAATTTACTGTGAAATTAAATTCTAACTCTAGTGATACTATTAAAATAAATATTTATGATATAAGAGGACGACAAGTATTTAATAATAGTTACAATAATACTTCTAATTTTAACGAGGTTATAAACCTTGGAAATGTGCAATCTGGCATCTATTTACTTAATGTTAGTGATGGTTTTAGAAGCACAACAAAAAAGATTGTTGTTGACTAGTATTGACCTAGGTTAAGATTATAAAAAAAGAGAAACTTATAAGTTTCTCTTTTTTATTTTCCGTTAAATTCGTTCATTGTATTATTCATTCCTGCTAATCCGAAGGATTTAATAAGCGCTATGCTTTTATCTAAACGTTCTGGTAGTTTTTTAAATTCTTCTTCATTCCATTCTCCTAAAACATGTTCAGTTTGTCTTCCTTGACCAAAACTATCGCTAATACCAAATCTAAATCGGTTATAGTTTGTTGTGTTTAATTTCTCTTGAATATCCTTTAAGCCATTATGTCCTCCGTCGCTACCTTTAATTTTTAATCTAATGCTGCCAAATGGAAGATTTAAATCGTCTGCAATGATTAAAACATTTTCTAAAGGAATTTTTTCTTTATCTAACCAATATTTCACAGATTTTCCACTTAAATTCATAAATGTACTTGGCTTAAGCAAAACAAATGTTCGCCCTTTAAGTTTAAAGACTGCTCTATCTCCTAACTTTAGAGTTTCAAAAGTTATATTTTCTTTTAAAGCAAAGTAATCTAAAATATTAAACCCAACATTGTGCCTAGTTTTAGAGTATTGTTCTCCTATATTTCCTAAACCAACTATTAAAAATTTCTTCATATTGTTGTGAATTTCAACTTGAGCATTTGCTTTTTTTCCAAAAATTCGTTGTAATATTTTATACATGATATGACACTATATGATGTAAAAATAAAAAAGCATCCTGAATAAACAGAATGCTTTTAAAAATAGATTATTAAATCTTGCTATTCTTTAGCTTGTTCAGCTGATGCTTCAGTAGAAGTTGTTTGTGCTCCTCCTGCTGGCGCTCCTCCTGTTGGTGCTCCTTCAGGTGTTGTTCCTTCTTCGCCTTCAACCGCTTCTGCTCCTTCTTCTCCTTCAATTTCTTCTTCATCTTCTTCAACTTCATCAACAATTGCAAGTCTAGCCGTTTTAATTTGACAAATCACAGTGTTTTCAGAATGTAAAAAAGTGTAGTTTCCGTTTTCTAAATCGGCTACATAAACTTTGTCTCCAATTTCTAAAGGTTCTATATCAATTTCTATAAAATCTGGTAAATTAACAGGAAGCGCTTTTATTCGTAATTTACGGTTATTCCGTCGCAAAACGCCACCATTTTTTACACCTATTGAGCTTCCAGTAAGAATAACTGGAATATTTAAGGCAATTTCTTTATCTTCAAATAATTGATAAAAATCGATATGCAAAATTTTATCGGTTACTGGGTGAAATTGAATGTCTTGTAAAACAGCATTAAATGTTTCACCATTTTCTATAGCAATCACAACTGTATGCGCATTAGGCGTATATACCAGTTTAGAGAATGCCAATTCATTTGCAGAGAAATGTACTGGCTGATTTCCTCCGTATAAAACGCAAGGTATCTGTCCAGCATTACGTAAGGCTTTTGTTGATTTTTTGCCTACGCTTTCTCTTTTAGATCCATTAATTGTAATTGATTTCATTGTAGTAATTTATGTTTGTTTATTTAATATTTACATTAAAAATTTTGAACTTATTGATTGATTATGATGCACTTTATACATAACATCTGCAAATAAATCTGCACAGCTTAATACTTTAATTTTTTCACTTTGGCTAACTAGAGGTATAGTGTCGGTTACTATTAATTCTTCTAATTTAGATTTTTCTATTTTCTTTAACGCATCTCCTGATAAAATAGGATGTGTACATATTGCTCTTACACTAATTGCTCCTCTTTCTATCATTAAATCGGCAGCTTTTGTAAGCGTTCCTGCAGTATCTACCATATCATCAACTAAAACAACGTTCTTTCCAGAAACATCTCCAATAAGTTCCATATGCGATATAACATTAGCCTTTACACGTTGCTTATAACAAATTACAACGTCGCTACTTAAAGCTTTAGAATACGCATAGGCTCTTTTAGAACCTCCCATATCTGGAGAAGCTATAGTAAGATTTTTTAAGTTTAGCTCTTTTAAATACGGTAAAAACAGAGTAGATGCATATAAATGATCTACAGGACGTTCAAAAAATCCTTGAATTTGGTCAGCATGCAAGTCCATTGTAATAATTCGTGTTGCTCCAGCGGTTTCTAACATTTTAGCTACCAATTTAGCCGCTATCGGCACTCTTGGCTTGTCTTTTCTATCTTGCCTCGCCCAACCAAAATATGGCAATACTGCCGTTATATGTCTTGCTGAAGCACGTTTTGCTGCATCAATCATTAACAACATTTCCATTAAATTTTTGGAGCTTGGTTGTGTAGAACCAATAATAAAAATTCTTGCCCCACGAATAGGCTCTTCAAACGATGGCTGAAACTCTCCATCACTATAAACAGAAGTAATTACTTTTCCTAAATCAATACCAAAAGATTTTGCTATTTTACCAGCTAATTCTTCACTCTGTGAGCAAGCAAAAATTTTAGGTTTTGGTCTTTCGTAAGACATTATATAGTACTGTTAGATAGTAGTTTAAATCTCGTTTGCTAAAACGAGCTGCAAATTTAGAAATTTATTTGGACTCCAAAAGCATAAAAGACACTATTTTTGGTAGTATAAAGTAATTTATTTTTTAATTTTGTTTTCCCTTTTGCTTAAGTGGCGATCCCGATAGCTATCGGGAGGTAGACGCATAAAATGCTCAAGTGGCGGAATTGGTAGACGCGCTGGATTCAAAATCCAGTTCTTTCGGGAGTGTGGGTTCGATTCCCACCTTGAGTACAAAACCTCTTTAACAACAATTTGAAGAGGTTTTTTTTATATCATTCCCTTATAAAAAATTGTATATTCGTTATATGCATTTTAGTCAATTAAAATGAGTTTTGAAATGAAAATGAAATTTATGAAAGCTGCTATAAAAGCCGCATTAGAAGGAATGAACAACAATGAAGGTGGTCCTTTTGGTTGTGTTGTGGTTAAAAATGGTGAGATTATTGGTAGAGGCAATAATAAAGTAACATCAACTAACGATCCAACTGCACATGCCGAAGTAATTGCAATAAGAGAAGCCTGTAATATATTAAATACTTTTCAATTGAAAGGTTGCGAAATTTACACCACTTGTGAGCCTTGTCCAATGTGTTTAGGAGCCATCTACTGGGCTCGTCCGGAAAAAGTTTATTTTGGAAGCAATCAAATTGATGCTGCTAATATTGGTTTTGATGATGAATTTATTTACAAAGAAATTTCGCTTCCATATTCCAAGCGAAGTATTCCTTTTGAGCAATTAGGTCGTGATATTGCTTTAGAAGCATTTATAAAATGGTCTGAAAAAGAAGGCAAAACAAAATATTAGACATTATATAAATGATAGAATTTATTCTTAATAATAAAACAATTAAAACATCCAATAATGCTGGAATGACTTTACTTGATTTTGTAAGGTACGAGCAACGCCTTACAGGAACAAAAATAGGTTGTCGTGAAGGAGATTGTGGTGCTTGTACAGTTTTAGTTGGGACTTTAAGCCAAGATAATACCATTGATTACCAAAGCATTACATCTTGTCTTTCACCTTTAGGAAATGCTCACGGAAAACATATTGTTACAATTGAAGGAACAAATTTACCTAAAGAATTAACAGTTGCTCAATCTGCACTAAAAGAAAATCATGCATCGCAATGCGGATTTTGCACACCTGGTTTTGTAGTATCATTAACAGGATTTGCACTTTCTGAAAATGAACTAAATTCTGAAAATGCTCTAAATTCCATTAGCGGAAATATTTGCAGATGTACAGGTTATAAATCGATTGAAAAAGCTGTCGATGAAATTTGTAATAAATTAGGATCTGTTAATTCTAGAAAATCATTGCAAACACTAATTGATAACGAATTTATTCCTCAATATTTTTCAGAAATACCTGAAAGACTAAAACAGTTAAAAGTAAAAAATAATGCTCAAACAGGAATAACTTATGTTTCAGGTGGAACAGATTTGTATGTTCAAAAAGCAGATAGTTTAATAGAAAATAATGTAAATCTAATTACTAATAACAATGCCTTAAAAGGAATTAAAATTGAAGGCAACACTTGTATCATTGGAGCGGGAAAAACCGTTTCAGATATCTGGAATCATAAAGAACTAAATACTTTTTTTCCAAAATTAAGAACACATTTAAAATTAGTGTCTTCAGAGCAAATTCGCAATATGGCATCAATTGGTGGTAATTTTGTTAATGCCTCACCAATTGGAGATATGACCATTTTCTTTTTGGCTTTAAACAGCAACATTAGCATTATCAATCAAAACAAAAATGAAAGAACACTTCTATTAAATGAGTTTTATAAAAGTTATAAAACATTCGATTTAAAAGACGATGAGCTTATTAAAGATATCCTATTTGAATTACCTTCAAAACACACTAAATTCAATTTTGAAAAAGTAAGCAAACGTACACATCTCGATATTGCATCTGTGAATTCTGCGATTAGTTTCTCTTTAGAGGATGAAACCATTCAAAACGCTCATGTAGCTATTGGAGGTGTTGCAGCGATTCCAAAATATCTATTTGAAACTTCAGCATTTTTAAACGGAAAGGGTTTAAACACTCAACTAATTTTGGATTCAAACGAAATACTTCAAAACGAAATTTATCCAATTAGTGATGTGCGTGGATCGAGCGATTATAAGCGTCTTTTGGCTCGTCAATTATTCTTTGCTCATTTTATTGAATTATTCCCTGAACAATTTAAATTAACCGATTTTGTACAGTAGATAATGAAGAAAAACAAAGTTGATATCGACATTAAACAAAGCATAAAAAATATAGACGCCTACACGCACGTTCGTGGAGAATCCATTTATGTTGATGATGTTAATGTAAGAGAAGGAACTTTGTTTAGTGTCGTTTTCGATTCGCCAAAAGCACACGGGAAAATCAAATCTATAGATTATTCTAAAGCGGAAAAGCTTCAAGGTGTAGAACGCATTTTTACTTACAAAGATATTCTAGGAGAAAATCAAATAGGTGGCATCCTTCCAGACGAGCCGTTATTTGCTGAAAACGAAGTCCATTTTTGGGGACAACCAATTGCCTTAATTGTTGCTGAATCTGAATTTATTGCACGACAAGCTAGACGATTAATAACAATAGAGATTGAAGAACTTGCTGTAATTACGACGTGTAAAGAAGCCAAAGAAAAAGACAATTTTATAAATGCTCCGCGCTCTTTTAATTTAGGAAATACTGAAAAAGCCTTTGGAGATTGCGATTATATTTTTGAAGGCGAAACGTTTTCAAACGGTCAAGAACACTTATACCTTGAAACCCAAGGTGCATATACTGAACCTTTGGAAAACGGAAATATAAAAATCACCACTTCAACTCAAGGACCAACTCAAGTTCAAAAAACAGTTGCTAAAGTTTTAGGACTTGCCATGCATAAAATTGAAGTCGATGTCACACGGCTTGGTGGAGGTTTTGGTGGCAAAGAAGACCAAGCAACACCTTGGGCAGTAATGGCTGCATTGGCTACATTTCACCTCAATCAATCAGTAAAATTAATTTTAAATCGTCATGATGATTTGCGCATGACAGGCAAACGTCATCCTTACGAAAGCACCTATAAAATAGGCTTATCTAAAGATTTAAAAATTTTGGCATATGAAGCAGAATTTTTACAAAATTCTGGCGCAGCATGTGATTTATCTCCAGCAATTGCTGAACGCACATTGTTTCATGCGACTAATAGTTACTTTGTAAAAAACGTAAAAACAACCGTTTTAAGTTGTAAAACAAACTTACCTCCAAATACAGCTTTTAGAGGTTTTGGTGGACCTCAAGGTATGTTTGTTATAGAATCTGCTATTGCAAAAGCTGCTAACGAAATAGGGGTTTCAGCAAGTGAAATTCAAGAGGTTAATTTGCTTAAAGAAAATGATGAATTTTCTTATGGACAAACTGCCACTCAAGTAGAAGCTGGTAATTCTTGGTATTCTGCAAAGTCCAGTTTTAATTTTGATAGTCTAAAACAAGATGTTAAAGATTTCAACAACTCAACTTCTGCGTTTAAGAAAGGTATAGCTTTAATGCCTATCACGTTTGGGATTTCGTTTACTAATACACCAATGAATCATGCTCGTGCTTTGGTTCATATTTATCAAGATGGAAGTGTTGGAATTAGTACAGCAGCTGTAGAAATGGGACAAGGTGTGAACACAAAGATGCTTCAAGTTGCAGCACAAGTTTTTTCAATTGACAACTCTAAAGTAAAAATTGAAACAACCAACACAACTCGCGTTGCCAATACGTCACCTTCAGCTGCAAGTTCAACAGCAGACCTTAACGGAAAAGCGGTTTTGAAAGCCTGTAATGCTTTACTTGAAAGGCTTAAAGATGTAGCTTCTAAAGAATTAAATACCAACAAAAAACAGATTAAAATAAAAGATGAAATTGTTTATATGAACAATGAACAAACAAACTTAACTTGGACTGAACTCATTACTATAACTATGCTAAAACGTATCGCACTAACAGAAAATGCGCACTACGTAACACCAATAATTCAGTTTGATAAAACTAAAGAGAAAGGGCATCCTTTTGCATATCATGTATATGGAACTGCAATTATAACTACTACTGTAGATTGTACAAGAGGAACCTACTCTTTTGATTCTATAAAGATTGTACATGACTACGGAAAAAGCATGAGTAAAGGCATTGATTTAGGTCAGGTTGAAGGTGCTTTAGCTCAAGGTATAGGTTGGATGACTATGGAAGAAATTGCTTATGGTAAAGATGGAAAATTACTCTCTAATGCTTTATCAACTTACAAAGTTCCAGACCTGTTCTCTATTGCAAAAACTATTGATGTTGTGCCTTTAGAAACCGAAGGAAATGACATGGCTATCTTAAAATCTAAAGCTGTTGGTGAACCTCCTTTAATGTATGGCATTGGTGCTTATTTTGCGATTCAGAATGCAATAAAAGCCTTCAATCCAAACTATAATTTCAAGTTTCATGCACCAATGACACCAGAAAAGGTCTTAATGAGTTTGTATGAAAAATGATAAAACACAGATTTTCCAAGTTTTTACAGATAAAAATCATAATTCATCATAAAAAATCAGTGTCATCAGCGTTCTATAAATTTATATGAAAGAATTCTTAATACATAGCAATAAATGTTTCATCAACAATCAATTTGTTGAAGCTACTCTTTATATTAAAAACAAAAAGATTCATCAGATTTTTAAAGGGTTAAATACTATTAAGAATATTACTTTTTTAGATTATGACAACTTAATAGTAATGCCTGGAATAATCGATGCTCATGTACATATTAACGAGCCTGGAAGAGAAGATTGGGAAGGTTTTGAAACTGCGACAAAAGCTGCGGCAATTGGTGGTGTGACTACGCTTATTGAAATGCCTCTTAACGCAAATCCTGTTACCACAACAGCAAATGCTTTTAAACTAAAACAAAAAGCTGCAGATCAAAAATTACATGTGAATTGTGGGTTTTATGGTGGTGTTATTCCAACAAATGCAAACGATATTGAAGATTTAATTAATGAAGGTGTTTTTGGGATTAAAGGCTTTTTAACACATTCTGGAATTGATGAATTTCCTAACATTACCAAAGCATATTTAGAAGAAATTGCTCCAATTCTAAAAAAATACGATATTCCTTTATTACTGCATTGTGAATTGAGTGACGAGAATGTTCCTAAAGTTATTAACACGAAAAGTTATAGTGAATATTTACATTCCAGACCTCAACATTGGGAGACCAATGCCATAGATTTAGCTTTAGATATTCAAAAGAGATTCGATATTAGAGTTCATATTGTACATTTATCAGCTTCAGATGGATTAGAACGTATAAAAATTCGAAAACAACTCACTAATAAATTAACTGTTGAAACTTGTTCGCATTACTTATATTTCAATGCTGAAGATATTCCAGATGCCTCACCAATTTATAAATGTGCGCCTCCTATTCGAGAAAAAGCTAACAATAATTTATTGTGGAATGCACTTTTGAATGATGAATTTAATTTTTTGTCTTCCGACCACTCACCTGCTCCACCAGAGCGAAAACAACTCGAAAAAGGTGATTTTTTTAAAGCTTGGGGCGGAATTTCAGGATTACAATTTACCCTTCCAATTCTCTTTTCCCAAGGACAAAAAATAGGATTAACACTTGAAAAATTAATTCCGTTACTTACCGAAAATCCAGCAAAATTTTTGGAATTAGAACGTCAAAAAGGAAAATTACAAGAAGGCTTTGATGCTGATATCACTGTTTGGAACGATTCCGAAGCATTTACTATTACAGAAGAATCTATTCAACATAAGCACAAAGCGACGCCTTATTTAAACGAAACGCTTTTTGGAAAAGTAATTCATACATTTGTTAATGGTGTTCAGGTGGTAAAAAATAGTGAATTAAATGAATTGAAAGCAGGAAAATTGTTGCTCAAAAAATAGAACGCAGATAATGTTGATATTACAACAGACCTCACAGGTTTTAAAAACCTGTGAGGTCTAACATAAAAAACAAATGACAGAAGATAAACTTAAAAAATATATAGACCTCGCTTCCGAAAGAATTGGAGGGAAAGTGCTATACTGCACAGACGATTTTTTTGCTGAAAAAGAAAACCTCATCAAAGAAGGTCGAGGGATTTTTATTCCAGACAAATATACTGACCACGGAAAATGGATGGATGGATGGGAATCCAGACGCAAGCGTACTGAAGGTCACGATTGGGCAATACTTAAACTTGGAGCCGAAGGAATTATAAAAGGCTTTGATATAGATACCAATCATTTTTTAGGAAATCATCCTCCTTTTGCTTCGGTTGAAGCTATTAATTTAGGTAATGAGAATTTATTCTGGAGCAAAGCAGATGAATTAGATTGGGATGAAGTTTTACCAAAATCGCCTTTAGAACCTGGGAGTCAGCATTTCTTCGAAATTAATTCAGATAAAGTTTACACACATGTTCGTTTAAACATTTATCCAGATGGAGGTGTTGCTCGTTTTAGGGTTTATGGAGAGGTTTATAAAAATTGGAAAACAGTAAATTCAGACGATATTATTGACCTTGCTTTAGCAACAAATTGTGGCAAAGCACTCTCCTGTAATGATATGTTTTTTAGTGCAATGGATAATTTAATTGCGCCAACTAACGGAAAAAATATGGGTGACGGTTGGGAAACAAAACGCAACCGAACACCAAATAATGAAGATTGGGTAATCATTAAACTTGGGCATCAAGGAATTGTTCACAAAATAATTGTGGACACTAAACATTTTAAAGGGAATTATCCAGATTCTTTTGAAATTGATGCTCGTAATTGTACTAATGATGACGATGTTTTAAATGAAAAAGCAGAATGGTTTTCATTATTGTCAAATCAAAAATTAGAAGCAGACAAAGAACATCATTTTGAAAGTAATCTTATAAATAAACACGATGCAATCACTCATGTTAAATTAAAGATTTATCCTGATGGTGGCATTAGCAGATTACGCATCCTCGGAACAATAAAATAGACTGAATGATTGAAATAATTGTACTTGTAGCTTGGTTAATCATACTCACAATTATAGTTGTTGTAACCTACAAATTACATCACTTAATTAAAGTTTACAAAGCAGAAAATAATGAAGAAAAAGCAGAGTCTTTACAAACATCTCAAAATTGGTTTTATGCCTTTTTAGTCATTGCTTCCCTTTGCGGTGTTGGTATTCTTTATCTGTTTTTAAAAGACACTATTTGGGAAAGTCACCTTTTTGAATGGCTTAATTTAACGGTTAGGCTATTACACATTACTTTCGGAATTGCTTGGATTGGTGCTTCTTTCTACTTTGTTTTTTTAGAAAACGCTTTAAACAGAACTGAAGGAGTACGTGATGAATTAGCAGGAAATCTTTGGGCAGTTCATGGTGGAGGGTTTTATTATTTAGAAAAATATAAAGTCGCTCCAAAACAAATACCTAAAGATTTACACTGGTTTAAATACGAAGCTTATTTTACTTGGCTAACTGGTTTTTGTTTACTTGCCATAGTCTATTATTTTAATGCAAAATCGTATCTAATAGATCCTGAAGTTTTAGATATTAGTATTGCAACGGCAATAAGTATTAGCTTAATTTCTTTAGTAATTGGTTGGATAATTTACGATCAGATTTGCAAACGCTTAAACAAAAACAAAGTCGTTTTTACAATTGCAATAACAATATTAATATTTATTTTTGCTTGGTTTTATGCTCAAGTCTTTAGTGATCGTGCAGCTTATATCCATTTTGGTGCTTTTCTGGGAACTTTAATGGCAGCCAATGTTTTTTTCGTGATTATTCCTG
The DNA here is from genome assembly GCA_003650305.1 of Bacteroidota bacterium. GTDB lineage: Bacteria > Bacteroidota > Bacteroidia > Flavobacteriales > Flavobacteriaceae > PRS1. The sequence continues at coordinate 11,917 of QMOV01000018.1, forward strand.
GACAAAAACGAATGGTAAATGCAGCAAAAAAAGGATTAATGCCTAATCCAGAAGATGGCAAAGCAGCTTTTATTCGTTCTTACACCAACAATTATTTTACGCTTCCTGTATTGTTTGTTATGATAAGCAATCATTTTCCGAGTACTTTTGGAAGTAGCTACCAATGGATTGTTCTTATTGCCATTACATTAGGGACAGCAGGCATAAAACACTATTTAAACATACGTGAAAAAGGACAGCTCTCGGTTTGGGTAATGCCAATTTCTGTATTACTTTTGTTATCGGTTGCATTTGTTACAGCACCTACAAAACCTAATTACGAGGACTGTAAAGAAACTGTTTCATTGGCAGAAATTAGTACAATTATAAATAATCGTTGTACTTCTTGCCATTCATCAAATCCTACTGATACTGTTTGGAAAGTTGCACCAAATGGCGTTAAGTACGACACAGCAGAACAAATTTTTAATTTAAGAGATAAAATTTTTCAGCGTGTAGTGATGAGTAAAAATATGCCATTTAATAATAACCAAACCGGAATGACACAAGAAGAGCGAGATATGATTAATTGCTGGATAAATCAAGGTGCACCAAAATAACAACTATGATAACATTAAATATACTCAATTCACTTTCAGAAAAAGAAGCATGTACACATCTTGAAAAATGTTGTGTATCTAAAACTTGGATTTCTAATATGGTGGAAAGCAGACCGTTTTCTTCGGAAGAAGATGTCATTAAAAGAGCAGCATCTATTTGGTATAACGATTGCTCAATTGATGATTTTAAACAAGCATTTACTGGACATCCAAAAATAGGCGATGTAGATAGCTTAAGAGAAAAATTTGCCAATACTAAAGAATGGGCAACTAATGAACAAGCCAAAGTAGCTAAAGCAAATGCACTAACCTTTGAAGCATTAGCAAAGGCTAATAAAGCATACAAGGACAAGTTTGGCTACATATTTATTGTAAGTGCAAGTGGAAAATCTGCTGAAGAGATATTAGCCGTCATTAACGAAAGATTACATCATAATAAAGAAGATGAAATCTATATTGCAATGAACGAACAACATAAAATTACTGTAATCCGCCTTGATAAATTAATTGAAGGATTGTTAGTAACAGCAGAAATAGGCAGTCATATTACAACACACGCGTTAGACACATCTACTGGAGTTCCTGCAAGTAACATGATTGTTAGTTTAAAGGGTTTGCGAGATAACCATTGGAAACCTATGAGTATTGGTATTACCAATAACGATGGACGAATTAGCGATGTGTTACCTCCTGGAAGACTATTAATTCCTGGCACATATACAATGACATTTAACACAGCAAAATATTACGAAGCACATAACCAAAAATGCTTTTATCCAGAAGTATCTATACAATTTACAGTAGCAGACAATAGTCATTATCATATTCCATTATTAATAAATCCGTTTGGCTACTCAACGTATAGAGGAAGTTAAAAATTACTCAAATGTCATTCCGACAGAGTGAGGAACGAAAGACATTGAATCTCATTATTAATATATAGATTCTTCACTTCGTAAACTTCGTTCAGAATGACACTAAAAATATCCATAAAATGAATTTAAGCATTTCAAAAGATAAAAAATCAAGCATATTTAACGATTTAAAAGTTGCTAATACTACATTTAATAAAATATATCGAGGTGAAAGGGAAGACAGGCAACCAATACATACTGTATATGGTGGCGCTAATCTTTTTAAATCTAATACAACACAAGCTTTAGGTACTATTGCCTTAAAATCTTTATTACATTATGCACCTGATTTTATTGAGTTTGGGAAAGCGTTTCAATTAAATGGTTATGAAAATTTCTCATCAGAAAGTAATGAACAAAAAAAACTTATCAATGAGCTTGAAAACCTTTCAGAGGAAGAATTAAAAAAACATTCAGCAGGATTTTCTTTTCGAATATATAAAAAGGTTATTGCAAAACTAAAGCGAGAAGGTGTTGAAGATTTCAGAATAGATTTTGAAGATGGTTTTGGAAATCGTTCAGATAAAGAAGAAGATGAAACAGCCATTTCTGCTGCAACTCAAGTGGCTAAAGGCATGCAAGACAATACGCTTTCGCCTTTTATTGGTATAAGGATAAAACCATTTACTGAAGAATTAAAAGAACGTGGTTTGCGAACACTCGACATTTTCTTAACCATATTGCTAACAGCTACTGGCGGAAAATTACCAAATAATTTTGTAGTCATGCTTCCAAAAGTGACGATTCCTGAACAAATTATTGCCTTGGTTTCTTTTTTCGAAATCATAGAAACTAAATTCAATTTAGAATCTGGAACTTTAAAAATGGAAATAATGGTTGAAACCACACAATCTATTATTGACCATTCTGGAACAAATCCTTTATACCGATTTATTTTGGTAAGTAAAGGTCGCTGTATTGCTACACACTTTGGCACTTACGACTATACAGCTTCAAACAACATCACAGCATCATACCAGGAAATGGATCATGACGTTTGTGATTTCGCTCATTATATGACCAAAGTAGCTTTAAATCATACAGGTGTTTGGCTATCTGATGGCGCAACTAATACAATGCCTATTGGACCTCATCGTGGTGATTTAACCGAAGTTGAAGAGCAAGAAAATAAAGAAGTCGTTCATCGTGCTTGGTTAAAAGGATATAAGCACATTCGGCATTCATTATACAAAGGGCTATATCAAGGTTGGGATTTAAATCCTGCACAATTACCAATGCGTTATGCTGCTGTTTATGCTTTCTTCTTAGAAAGTTATGACGATGCGGTGTTGCGTTTAAAAACTTTTGTTGAAAAAGCAGCGCAAGCCACTTTAATTGGTGACACTTTTGATGATGCAGCAACTGGTCAAGGGCTTTTAAATTATTTTTTAAAAGCATTAAATAGTGGTGCTATTACTATTGAAGAAGTATTAGCAACTGGATTAACTTTGGATGAGATCAGAACACGTTCGTTTGCTAAAATTTTAAAGGATAGACGTGCGAAGTTGAAATAGCATTTTTGTCATTCCTGAGAAGGCAGGAATCCATTTTATAAATTAGTTTCAATTAAAAAAATTCATGCCTTCTCAGGAATGACAATTATTCTTCATAATGCAATTGTAATAATTGCGCAACAACACTAATCGCTATTTCTTTTGGAGTATTGCCACCAATATCTAAACCAATTGGGCAAACAACATTGGTCATCCCTTCTTTAATGGATAACTCATTTACAAGCATATTATTAAATCGCACACGTTTGGTTTTACTACCAATAAGACCTAAAAATTTAGTTTCGTTTTGCAATGCCATGGCAATAATATCGAAATCGATTTTATGGTCGTGAGTCATAATAAGTACATAGCAATTATTTCCCCATCGCACAGCTTCTTTAAAGGTTTTAAAATCGTTAATATCTACTGTGGAAAAGGTGACACTTTTATCTAAATTTAAATTAGAAAGCCAATATTTTCGCGAGTCAATTAATGTAACTAGAAAAGGTGTGTCTTTGAGTAATTGGCATATTTCAACACCAATATGTCCAGCTCCAAATAAAAAAAGTTCAGGTGATTGATTCATAGGTTCTATAATTAATTCAACTTTTCCACCACAGCATTGTTCAAATTCTGGGCCTAAAGTGTATGAGGTTTCTATAATTCTGTTTTCTTCAATGGCTTTAATTGCTTCTTCAATAGCTAAAAATTCTAATTTCCCTCCTCCAATGGTTCCAAATAGATTATTCTCTTTAGTAACTATCATACGAGAAGACACAACACAAGGCGTAGAACCTAAGCATTTTGTCACAGTAACCAAAGCAATTGGTTCTCTTCTGTTCTTAAAATCGTTTAATAATTCAATCCAGTTTGACATATACTCTACAACTTTTAAAAGTAATATTTTTCCTTGAATTAGTTTTTTATATGTTTTCTAACATTAATTAGTAAACTTTTATATATTTTTCCGTCTATAAAACATTAGAATATATAAATCATGTCTAAAACTTATTACGATCCTTCCGACTTAAAGAAGTTTGGAAATATAACCGAGTGGAGTGAAGAATTAGGAGAGAAATTTTTCGATTATTATAAAAAAGTATTTGAAGAAGGTGCGCTTACTGCTCGTGAAAAATCTTTAATTGCCTTAGCTGTATCACACGTTGTTAAATGTCCATATTGTATTGATGCATATACTAAAGATGGTTTACAAAGAGGTATTACTAAAGAAGAAATGATGGAAGCTGTACATGCTGGAGCTGCTATAGAAAGTGGCGCAACTCTTGTACACGCTGTACAAATGATGAATAAAGTGAACCAATTAGATGGATAACATAATGTGTTATTGTAAGTTGAAAACAACGAATGACAAAACTTAAAATACAATCGCTTCATAAACGCGAAAGCGAATTAGCAAATGCTAAAAGACAATTGGAAATTTTATCTAACGGTATTTTTCTAAATGGTGGATTGCCTAAATTCAAAGATAAAACAGCAGAAACAAATCAGTTTCCTTTAAAACCTAACAAGCTTGAAATTTTTCAAGTTAATTTGGGTTATATGTGTAATCAAGTGTGCTCTCATTGCCATGTTGATGCAGGTCCAGATCGAACCGAAATTATGACCAAGGAAACTATGAAGCAATGTTTAGATGTCATCAAGAAAACTGAAGCTCATACACTAGACTTAACAGGTGGTGCTCCAGAAATGAATCCTAACTTTCGTTGGTTTGTAGAGGAAGCTGCTAAAGTTGGTATTAAAGATTTCATTGTACGCTCCAACTTAACAATTATAAGAGCTAATAAGAAGTATTACGATTTACCAGATTTTTTTAAAAAACATAATGTACATGTAGTATCTTCAATGCCTCACTGGACACGTGGAAAAACCGACAAGCAACGTGGTGATGGTGTTTTTGACAAATCCATTAAAGCATTACAAGAATTAAATGCATTAGGTTACGGAATGCCGAATAGCGATTTAAAATTAGATTTGGTTTATAATCCAACTGGAGCATTTTTACCTGGAGATCAAGCGTCTTTAGAAAAAGAATTTAAAAAAGCATTACTGGAAGATTTTGGGATTGAGTTTCATAATTTGTTTGTAATAACAAATTTGCCTATAAGTCGATTTTTAGATTACTTGATAGCTTCCGAAAATTATGAAGATTATATGTATTCGTTAGTCGAAGCTTATAACCCTTTAGCTGTGGCAAATGTAATGTGCACAAATACCATTTCTGTAAGTTGGGATGGCTGGCTATACGATTGCGATTTTAACCAAATGTTAGGATTAAAAGTAGCTAGTAAAGTAAAACATATAAAAGATTACAATGAAGAGTTACTTCAAAACAGAAACATAATTACTTCTCAACATTGTTATGGTTGCACTGCAGGTGCAGGAAGTAGTTGTCAAGGTGCTGTTATATAAAAGCAAACTGTTTCAGTTTTATAGTATTAATATATTATGAAGATAAAAATTTTCTATATTATACTTTCCTTTTTTACAATACAATTTAGTGTTGCACAAAAAAAATCTGAAACACTTTCTGCTTTACTAAAAAAGTATAATGAACAAAGTGTCCCTTATATTTCGGTACAAGAATTAGCAATGCCAAAAACCGATGCCATCATTTTAGATGCTAGAGAAATGAAAGAGTATCAAGTAAGTCATTTAAAAGATGCCATTTATGTTGGTTATGATTTTTTTGAGTTAGATTCAATAAAAAATAAACTTCCAAATAAAGATTCGCAAATTGTTGTGTATTGCTCTATTGGTGTACGATCTGAAGATATAGCTGAAAAACTTAAAAAAGTAGGTTACAAAAACGTGTTTAATTTATATGGAGGTATTTTTGAATGGAAAAACAACAACTTTACTGTATATGATTCAGAGGAAAAAGAAACCGAAAACGTACACACATACAATGAAACTTGGAGTAAATGGCTCACTAAAGGTGAAAAGGTTTATGAAAAAGAAAGTAAAATTAAGAATTAAGGAAAGTATGTCATTCTGTCCCGATAGCTATCGGGAAAAGTGAAGAATCTATAATTTTAAACTCCTAAACTTTTCAACTTGCAACAAAAAAACCTCATCATCATCTTTACCAGAAATCCTGAGCTTGGAAAAGTAAAAACACGACTCGCCAAAACTATTGGTAACGAAGCTGCTTTAAATATCTACAGATTTCTATTAAACCACACAGAAAAAACAATTAGAAATATAGACTGCGACAAGGCTATTTATTATTCTTCAGAAATAAACCATAACGATATTTGGGATGAAGCCATTTATCAAAAACACCTACAACAAGGCAATGATTTAGGTAAAAAAATGCAAAATGCTTTTGAAAGTGCCTTTTCAAAAGACTATAATAAAGTTGTAATTGTAGGAAGTGATTTATTCGATTTACAGCCAAAACACATTGAAGATACTTTTAGTAAATTAAATACTCATGATGTAGTTATTGGACCAGCAAAAGATGGTGGTTATTACTTATTAGGAATGAAAACCTTAAACTCACAAGTTTTCAAAAAAAAAGAATGGGGAACCTCAACAGTAATTCAAAACACATTGCAAGATTTAAAACATATAGATGTACATTTGCTCGAAGAATTAAATGATATCGATATTTACGACGACATCAAGAATATTGAAGAATTAAAACAGCTCATCAAATAATGATTAGGTACATAAATGAAACCACCCAATACCTTCAAAACAAAGGCTTTGATAACCCAGAAATTGGAATCATTCTTGGCACAGGATTAGGAAAACTAGTTGAAGAAGTTGAAATAATAAAAGAAGTTAGCTACAACCACATACCAAATTTCCCAACAGCAACAGTCGAATTTCATAAAGGCAAACTCATTTTTGGAATCTTAGAGGGCAAAAAGGTTATCGTCATGCAAGGACGTTTTCACTTATACGAAGGCTATACAATGCAAGATGTTACTTATCCAGTTCGTGTAATGGAAAAACTTGGGATTAAAACCTTATTAGTTTCTAATGCAGCAGGAGCAGTAAATCTAAAATTCAAAAAAGGTGAATTAATGCTAATTGAGGATCATATTAATCTACAAGGCAATTCTCCATTAGCGATTAAAGGTGTTGAAAAATTGGGAGAACGTTTTACAGATATGAGTGCTCCATATAATAAAGCTATAAATTCATCAATTCAAAATATTGCAAAAATCAACAAGATAACTTTACATAATGGTGTGTATGTTTCTGTTGTTGGCCCTCAGCTTGAAACACGTGCAGAATACAAAATGCTTAAAATTATTGGAGCAGATGCTGTAGGCATGAGTACAGTTCCTGAAATTATTGTCGCCAATCATTTAAATTTAAAAACTGCCGCAGTGTCAGTTTTAACCGATGAATGCGACCCAAATAATCTAAAACCTGTAGATATTAACGAAATAATAGCAATAGCAGGAAAAGCAGAAACTAAGTTGATAACCCTTTTTAAAGAATTGATTAAAACACTTTAATGCGTAAACAGTACACAGTTACAGTTGACAGAAATTTAAAGCTAAAAAAACAAACCGTCTAACATCTAAAAGCGAAGCGGTCTAATATCTAAAGTCTAATTTATGAGCTATTTAGAAACAACTCACGATGTATATAAAGAAGCAGCATTAAGTCCTGATGTTGGATTATGCTGTACTACAAACCCAATATGGGAATTGCCAGGATTAAAAATTCCACAAATTATGCAACAAATGAACTATGGTTGTGGTAGCACAGTTCATGCACGCGATTTAACTAACAATCCTAAAATGTTATATGTAGGTGTTGGTGGTGGAATGGAATTGTTGCAATTTTCATATTTTAATCGTCAAAAAGGAGGCGTTATTGGTATTGATGTGGTTGATGAAATGTTAGAAGCCTCTCGAAAAAATTTTATTGAAGCAGAAAAACTTAACTCTTGGTTTAAAAGTGATTTTGTTGAACTTAAAAAAGGTGATGCTTTAAATCTTCCTGTTGAAGATAACAGTATTGATGTTGCAGCACAAAATTGTTTGTTTAATATTTTTAAAGAAGGTGACCTTAAAAAAGCCATTGCCGAAATGTATCGTGTGTTAAAACCTCATGGTCGTTTAGTTATGAGTGACCCAACCTGTGAGCAACCTATGAATGATAATTTACGTAACGACGACAGACTTCGTGCATTATGTTTAAGTGGAAGTTTACCCATTGCAGATTATGTAAAAATGTTAACAGATGCAGGATTTGGTACTATAGAAATTAGAGCAAGAAAACCTTATAGAATCCTCGATACAAAACATTATGATACAGATGAATTAATATATATCGAATCTATTGAAGTTGCAGCTATTAAAGACCCAATGCCAAAAGATGGTCCTTGTGTGTTTACAGGTAAAGCTGCTATTTATTTTGGCGATGATGATTATGTAGATGATAACGCTGGTCATATTTTACTAAAAAATCAGCCTTTAGCAATTTGCGATAAAACTGCTGGAGTTTTGGCTTCGCTCAACAGAAAAGATATTTTTATTAGTGAATCTACCTATCATTATGATGGTGGAGGCTGCTGCTAAAATTTAGCTTAAAAAAGAACATCTCTATGGATACTTTTTTTAAATCATTTTTTTTCAAAACCATAGTAAGCATTAAGATAAAAACTCGTCAAACAAAACAACAATTTACGTTTTATGATTTTATTCTTGTTGTTTATTTCTGCTTGCTTTTTAGCTTATAGTAATGGTGCAAACGATAATTTTAAAGGTGTTGCTACCCTTTTTGGAAGTGGAACTACTAACTACAAAAATGCTATTAATTGGGCTACAATCACTACATTTTCAGGTTCTGTTGCTGCCATTTTTTTGGCTAATGAACTGGTTAAGAATTTCTCAGGTAAAGGCTTGGTTCCAGATGGGTTAATTGCAAAGCCGATTTTTGCAATATCTATTGTATTAGGAGCTGCTTTAACTGTATTTATTGCAACAAAAATAGGGATGCCTATCTCTACAACTCATAGTTTAGTTGGTGCTTTATTTGGTGCTGGCGTGATGGCTGTTGGAACAGCATTTAATTTTGAAAAACTTGGTAATACCTTTTTAATGCCTCTAATAGTAAGCCCTTTAATAGCAGCAATAGTAAGCTATATTATTTATATTATTTTTAGACACCTTCGAAAAAAATCGGGTATAACAAAATCAAGTTGTATTTGTATTTCCAAAAAACAAAATACATCACAAGTTGCAAATACTAATTTGGTTTTAGAAATGACTTCAGCAATTGAAATAACTACTTGTAAAAATGGATGTATCGAAACTTATAATGGGAAAATATTAGGTATATCATCTCAACAAATCCTAGACAAGCTACATTACTTGAGCGCAGGAATAGTAAGTTTTGCAAGAGGATTAAATGACACACCAAAAATTATTGGTTTATTGCTTGTTATTAACACAATCGATATAAAATGGAGCATGATAATTATAGCATTTGTTATGGCAATTGGAGGATTAGTAAACGCAAAAAAAGTTGGAATAACCATCAGTAAAAAGATTACACCAATGAATTCTGGACAAGGATTTACAGCTAATCTTGTAACTGGATTATTAGTAACAACCGCGAGTATTCATGGTATGCCAGTTTCAACTACGCATGTTTCTGTTGGTTCTATTTTTGGCATAGGTACAGTGATTAAAAAAGCAGATTATGAAATGGTTGGGAAAATATTGTTATCTTGGTTATTAACACTTCCAATAGCAGCAATTATTAGTGCTTTATTATTTAAAATATTACAAATGATTATCTGATTTAAGGATTATAACTATTTTTCGACAAATTGAATAACTTATAAATCTATTATACCAAAAACATGTTTTATCACACCTTAATAATATCAACTTTAATATTTTTTAATTCTTGTAGTGAGTCTAAAAAAACAGTTAATAATACTGAAAATGAAATACATAAAACCGAAGTTTATCAAAATGGATCTCAAATTTTGATTGAACCAAAAATTATTGAATCAAATAAAACTTTTAGCCACTCAGCTTGGAATGTATTACTTCAAAAACATGTTACAACTCAAGGCAATGTCAGTTATAAAGGATTTAAAGAAGATCTAAAAAAAATTAATGTTTATTTAAATTCCCTTTCAGAAAAAATACCTCAGGAGTCATGGGCAAAAGCTGAAAAATTAGCGTATTGGATTAATGCTTATAATGCCTTTACAATAAAACTCATTATTGATAATTATCCTGTAAAAAGTATAAAAGACATTAAAAACCGTTGGGATATAGGTTTTATAAAATTAGGTAATAAAACTTTTACTCTTAACGATATTGAACACAAAATACTTCGAAAAATGGGTGACCCACGTATTCACTTCGGAATAGTTTGTGCTTCTGTGTCTTGCCCTAAATTACAAAACACCGCCTTTGAGGCTTCAACAATTGAGGTGCAATTAGACACTGCAACAAAAGAATTTTTAGCTGATTCATCGAGAAATATTCTTTCAGAAAAAAGTATTAAGATATCTAAAATTTTTAAGTGGTTTTCTTCAGATTTTAAACATGATGGTTCTTTAATTGATTTTTTAAATAAATATTCAGAAATTACCATCTCACCTAATGCAAATAAAAGTTATGTAGCTTATGACTGGACTTTGAATGAATAAGATTTCGATAATTATTCCTATTTTAAACGAAGCAGATAATATTGGCAATTTGCTTCAGCATTTACTTGACACCTCTTCAATTGAAAATATTTCAGAGATTATTGTGGTAGATGGTGGAAGTACAGATGGTTCACAAGAAATAGCTAATAGCTTTGTCTCATCGAGTGAAGTCGAGAGATCTATAAAAGTTCTAAACTATGCTAGACCAGACATTCTTCTAATTAACTCACCCAAAGGTCGTGCTAAACAAATGAATCTTGGAGCAAAAAATGTTAGAGGAAACATTCTCTATTTTTTACATGCCGATTCTTATCCGCCCAAATATTTTGATTACCTTATCATTGATGAAGTAAGAAATGGAAATGAAGCTGGTTGTTTTAAAATGAAGTTTGATGACAATCATTGGTGGCTTCAATTAGCTAGTTGGCTTACACAGTTTAGTTGGAGAGCATGTCGTGGAGGTGACCAAAGCCAATTTATTACAAAAATACTGTTTAAAGATGTTGGTGGATACAATGAAGATTATATAATTTACGAAGACAACATCCTTATTAATGAGCTTTTTAAACGAAAACAGTTTGTTGTTATACAAGAATGGCTCACTACTTCTGCCAGAATGTATAGACGCTTTGGTATTTGGAAACTACAATATCATTTTTGGGCGATTTATGTAAAACGATGGTATGGTGTTTCGGCTGAAGAGTTAAATCGTTATTATAAAAAGAATATAGCTTAATTTGTTAAATATACTTCTCTAACAACATCTTCAACTGGCTTATTTTGTGGTGTAAATCTGGTATTGTCTTCTCCTCCTGCACTATGATGATGATGATACCATTTCCAAATAAAACCTCCAGCAAACCAATCTTCTTTCCAAAATTCTTCAAATAATGCCTTAGTTGCATTAGTTTGTGCTTCAAGATTTACTTGAGTCATATTTCTATCACTCTTCCATGGTTCTTTACCTGTAAAATCAACACTTCTATAACCATACTCTGTAAATAAAACAGGCTTATTAAACTGTTTAGAATAGGTTTTTATTAAAGCTTTATGTTCTTGCCAACCTACTTTACAATCTTCAACAGTTGGTGTTTTATTATCACTTACAGGAAAATAGGCATCAATTCCTATATAATCTAACTCTCTCCAAAATGGTGTACGTTTAAATTCATCCCAATTTGCTGCATAAGTTAATTGACCTTTGTAAATGGATCTAATCTTTTTTATTAACTCAAACCAAAACTGAGGTCTATTAGCAATAAATTTTTTTAATTCTGTGCCAATACATAAAATTTCCACTTTTGTTTCTTGAGCTAATTTTGCATAAAGTAAAATAAACTCAGAATATGAATCTTCAAGGATACTCCAATCTTCTTCATTACTCATTTCAATATTGCCTGTAAACTCACCATGCCAAACCCAAACTTGTGGTTTCAACATAATTTTAATATGCTTCTTTTTTAGTGCTTCAATATTTTGTTTAGCTCCAGCTTTAGTTTCACCATACCATTGCCGTTCAGTGTTAAAAGCAATTTTAGGCTCATTTAAATCTCTAATAAAACCAAAAGGCATAATTGCTGCATAATTGGCATTTATATTTACTACTGGTTCAATATGTTGCTCATATAATGCTTCTCTTGAAGCAACAAAACTAACCCCATTAATCATTGGTTTTTTTGGTATTGTAGCCGCACATGAAAAAAGGAAGACACTTAAAAAAAAGAAAATAGAAATTCTCATTAACTTAAAATAATTCTTAAATTTAGTCAAACTCTAAATATTATTTTAAGGTTTTAACATAACATTCGACAAATCAAACTATCAACTTAAAAATTAATGGAACACATTGTTATAATAGGAAATGGGATTTCTGGAGTTACAGCTGCTAGGCATATCCGAAAACTTTCTGACAAAAAAATTACAATAGTTTCTGCCGAAACGGATTATTTTTTTTCACGTACAGCACTTATGTATGTGTTTATGGGACACATGAAGTTTGAACACACACAGCCTTACGAAAATTGGTTTTGGAAAAAGAACAAAATCAATCTTAAAAAAAGCTTTGTAAAAACAATAGAAACTAAATCTAAAACCTTGCATTTTGCTGAAGGTGACACACTTCAATACGATAAATTGATAATTGCTACAGGAAGCAAACCCAATAAGTTTGGTTGGCCGGGACAAGATCTTGATGGTGTTATGGGAATGTACCATAAACAAGATTTAGAAAATCTGGAAAAATATGCGCCTAACAATAAAATTTGTAAACGTGTTGTAATTATTGGAGGCGGTTTAATTGGCATTGAACTAGCTGAAATGCTTAATTCTCGAAATATTCCTGTTACTTTTTTAGTAAGAGAGGATAGTTTTTGGAATGCTGTTTTACCAGAAGGAGAAAGTCAAATGATAAACCGTCATATTAAAAACCATCATATCGATTTACATTTAGGTGTTAATTTGAAAGAAATTCTTTCAGATGATAATGGCAGAATAAAAGGAGTTGTTATAGCTGAAACTGGAGAAATAATCGATTGTAATGTTGTTGGTTTAACAGCTGGTGTTTCACCAAACATAGACTTTATAAAAGATTCTGAAATTGTAACTGGTCGAGGTGTAAAAGTGAATCGTTTTTTAGAAACTAATATAAAGGATGTCTTTGCTATTGGTGATTGTGCCGAACAACATGAATCCATAGGACAACGAAGACCTATTGAAGCTGTTTGGTACACAGGACGAATGATGGGAGAAACTGTGGCGTTAACTATTTGTGGTAACAAAAATGAATACAAACCAGGACATTGGTTTAACTCGGCTAAATTTTTAGATATCGAATACCAAACTTATGGTTGGGTTTTTGCTAATCCTAAAGAAAATCATAGACATTTTCATTGGAAACATGAAGATGATACCAAATGTATAACTGTTGAATACCATAAGGAAACTAATGAATTTTTAGGAATTAATACTTTTGGAATTAGAATGCGTCATGAAGTTTTTGATACATGGCTAACTGAAAAGCGTGATGTAGATTATGTAATGAATCATTTAGCAGATGCTAATTTCGATCCTGAATTATATAAACAATTTGAAAGTGAAATTCTGGATGCCTATAAAAAGGAAAAAACAATTTTGATATAAGCAAGACCTCACAGGTTTTTAAAACCTGTGAGGTCTCAAAAAAAGAAAAATTTATCAATGAAATACGAACCTTTAATAGAAGACACTTATTATCACATATACAATTGTGGTAATAATAAAGAGAATCTTTTTGTTGAAGATGAAAACTATTTGTATTTCTTATTACTAATAAAAAAATACCTTCTCCAAGTTTCAGATATTTTATCATACTGCTTACTTAAAAATCATTCCCATTTATTAATTAAAACAAAACCTAATTTAGAAAGTAAAATAATCTCACAACAATTTTCTAATTTATTTAATGCTTATGCTAAAGCTATTAATAAAAAATATAATAGAACAGGAAGTTTATTTAAAGACAGATTTTTAAGAATTAAAATTCATAATGAAGATTATTTAAAGTCCCTTATTATATATATTCATAAAAATCCTGTTCATCATAATTTTACTGAAAATTTCAGTAATTACAAACATTCATCTTATGCTTCTATAATATCAACAAAACCAACATTATTAAATAGAGATTTTGTAGTTAACCTATTTGAGAACAATTCAAATTTTGAATTTGTCCACAAGAAAAAACAACTAAATATAATTCAAGAATTTGTTTTAGAATAATATAATAAAGACCTCACAGGTTTTTGAAACCTGTGAGGTCTAAAACAAACAAGAAAATGAGTAATATCATAAATCATAGCATGTCTTTAGCAAAACCTGAAGCTAATAATCTTTCTACAAAACAAAAGATTGCTGTTGGCATTGGAGTTATTGGGCTTTTCATTTTAATATTGGTTCTCTTAAATACTAATTTTACTAACAAAGGCATAGTTTTATCAGCTTCTTTAATATTAATTTCTGCAGGTACAATTCTCTTTGCGAATGATGCGTACTTAACAAAATTAGAAGGCATTAAAAACGATGGTGTTTGGTTTAAATCCATGTCGTCTCGTGGTATTTTAGGTTGGGTTACAGGAATTGTATTAACTCTTTTTTATATTGTTTTGTATTTCTATCCTTACTTATTAGGTCTTGGTGTTGATAGTAGTACAAATACTGGATTAGTATCTTTATTCGACCCTTTTAGTAGACTTTTAAGCGGAAATCCTGCAAGTCAATGGTTTGTTTATGGCACACTCTACACAATTGCTATTTTGGCTTTTGGCTACAAATTCATATTAAAATATCGTCATAATCGTTATCAACAACTTCGTACATTTTCGGTTATGTTTTTTCAGTTAGGTTTTGCATTTTTAATTCCAGAATTTATGGCAAGATTAAATAGCGGCACCTTTAAACTGCCTTACTACGATTTAAAAAACATCTGGCCTTTAAACTATTATAATTTTGAGCAATACAGAATTGATGGCTTTATTAATGCAGGAAATATTGGTTTAGCATTATTAATCTTTGGTATGGTTTCCATCTTTGTGATTTCTCCTATTCTAACTTATAAATACGGAAAACGTTGGTATTGCTCTTGGGTTTGTGGTTGTGGAGGATTAGCCGAAACTGCAGGAGATTCTTTCCGACAATTATCATCTAAAAAATTATCTGCTTGGAAATTGGAACGTTGGCTCATACATACTGTTTTAGTATTTGTAGTACTTATGACAACTGCTGTAATTTACACATATTTAGGATACGACCCTGAAAAATATTGGCTTACAAAAGGCGTGTTTTTAGCTTTAGTTGGAGGCCTTTTAACTTTGGTTTTGACAGGAGTTATGATTTTTAAGCGCAATGAATTTGGTAAAGATGTTCGTTATGGTGCAATTGGTTATTTTGTAATTATTACAGCACTTTTTGGGATACATTACTTTAATGGGGACACAAATCTATTTTTATTTGAAGCTGAAACATTACGTTCCAGTTATGGCTTTATGATTGGAGCAATTTTTTCTGGTGTAGTTGGCACAGGATTTTATCCAATTCTTGGTAATCGTGTTTGGTGTCGTTTTGGTTGCCCAATGGCTGCTATTTTAGGTTTCCAGCAACGAATATTTTCAAGATTTAGAATTACTACAAATGGTGGACAGTGTATTTCTTGTGGAAACTGTTCTACTTATTGCGAAATGGGAATAGATGTTCGCGCATATGCACAAAAAGGAGAAAACATAGTGCGTTCTAGTTGTGTAGGTTGTGGAATATGCTCTGCTGTATGCCCAAGAGGTGTTTTAAAGTTGGAAAACGATTCGATGCAAGGTCGTATAAATTCTAATGAAATTTTGTTAGGTAACGATGTAGATTTGATGGATTTAGTAAATCGGAAATAAATGGTTTAAAGTATTGTACTTTTGCCAAACTTTGAAAACACTATGTCAATTATTAAAGTCATCATTCCTGCGTTTAATGAAGCAGATTCTATTGCTGAAGTAATTAATGATATTCCAGATATTGTTGATGAAGTTATTGTTGTAAGTAATAACTCAACAGACCTTACAGAAATAAATGCTAAGCAAGCTGGAGCAACTGTTTTAAACGAAAATCAAAAAGGTTATGGTTACGCATGTTTAAAAGGAATGGAATATATTGCCAAACAAAATTCTAATCCAGAAATAATTGTATTTCTTGATGGTGATTATAGCGATTTTCCTGAAGAACTCACTAAAGTGGTTGAACCTATTATAAAAAATAATATCGATTTTGTAATTGGTGCACGTGTAAAACGACTACGTGAACAGGGTTCTATGACTCCACAACAAGTTTTTGGTAATTGGTTAGCTACGTTTTTAATGAAACTAATGTTTAGCGCAAAATTTACCGATTTGGGTCCTTTTAGAGCTATAAAATATAACAAGCTTTTAGCTCTTAACATGGAAGACAAAACTTACGGCTGGACAGTTGAGATGCAACTTAAAGCCATAAAACAAAAGTTGACTTATGTTGAAATTCCAGTAAAATATAGAAACCGAATTGGAGTTTCGAAAGTTTCAGGAACTGTAAAAGGTACTATATTTGCAGGCATAAAAATTTTAGGTTGGATTTTTAAATACAGTTTTAAATAATGTTATTAGAAACTACCATTATAGTTGTTTATTCAATAGCGCTCATACTTATTTTCTTGTATGCTTTAGCGCAATTAAATCTGTTATTTAATTATTTAGGCTCAAAAAATAAAGAAGATAATTCACCCAAATACAATCTAAAAAATCCTGATGAAATTCCTTATGTAACCATTCAACTTCCAGTATATAATGAATTGTATGTTATGGAGCGATTGCTTGATAATATTGCAAAAATTGATTATCCTGAAGATAAATTAGAAATTCAAGTTTTAGACGATTCTACAGACGAATCGTTCGAAAAAACTAAAAAACATATAGCACAGCTACAAAGTACTGGATTAAATATTCAACACGTTTTAAGAGACAATCGTAAAAATTTTAAAGCTGGTGCACTTAAAGAAGGTCTAAAGATTGCAAAAGGAGAATTTATTGCCATTTTTGATGCCGATTTCATGCCGCAAAAAGATTGGTTACTTCGTACTATTCCTTATTTTAAGGACACAGAAATTGGTGTAGTACAAACGCGTTGGGGACATATTAATAGAGATTATTCTATTCTCACAAAAGTTCAAGCCTTTGCACTCGATGCACATTTTACTTTAGAACAGGTTGGCCGTAACAGTAAAGGTCACTTTATTAATTTTAATGGTACTGCAGGTGTATGGAGAAAAGAGTGTATTATAGATGCTGGAAACTGGGAAGGAGATACACTTACCGAAGACCTTGATTTAAGCTACAGAGCACAGCTCAAAAATTGGAAATTCAAGTATCTTGAAGACGTAGAAACACCTGCAGAACTTCCTGTGGTAATTAGTGCTACACGTACACAGCAGTTTAGATGGAATAAAGGTGGTGCTGAGAATTTTAGAAAAATGATGTGGAAGGTTTTAAAAAATGAAAATATCTCTGCCAAAACAAAGGTTCATGGTTTATTACATTTATTGAATAGCACCATGTTCTTGAGTATTTTAACAGTCGCCGTTTTAAGTATACCAATGTTGTACATTAAAAATGAATATGCACATCTCAAGATGTATTTCTATGTGATGGGTTTTTTCGTAATTAGTACTATTATTTTCTTTATTTGCTATTGGTTTATGTATAAAAAAACTTATGGAAATAGTATCAAAAATTTCGTGCAATATATTGTTATGTTTTTTACTTTTTTCTCAATCGCAATGGGCTTTTCTCTTCAAAACTCCATAGCTGTATTAGAAGGATATGTAGGTAAACGTAGTGATTTTATACGAACTCCAAAATTTAATATTAGCAATATTACCGATTCTTGGAAAGGCAATAAATATCTTCGTAAAAAACTGTCTGTAAATGTTATTTTTGAAGGCTTACTCATGCTCTATTTCGCTTTTGGAATGTATAGCGCTTTTATTGTTGGTGACCAAGGTGGTGACTTTGGCTTATTCCCATTTCACCTCATGCTGTTTTTAGGCTTTGGTTATGTGTTTTTTAAATCGTTAAGCGCTAAGGTTTAAAACTCTTATTGAAAATTTAGAGTTTCGTTTAACGTTTCGGCTATGAAGCGTAGGAGCGGTTTGGTTGGTAAGGCTATGCTTTTCATAGGAGCCATTGTTGTAGTGAGTTTTATTTTTTTAATTCTTCCAAAAGTTCTTTCCATTTATCTGACTCAAAAAGTATACGTCTATTTGTCAGCACATTAGAGATTCGCTGTGCTAATAGACCACCATATACCATTAGTTCTTGTATATTCATACTACTCTGAATATGTTGGTTGCATCTCGCAGAATACAGCCCTATATTCTCTATTGAGCTACTTTTTTCAGGTCTTTGATTTTGAGATAATAAATGTCCCCATTCATATTTGATGTAATCAATATTCCAATCTGATGGCCGATTCCAGCATAACGGAAGTTCTGTACCTTCAACATGAAAGAAAGGTCTATGTTCTTGTGCTTCAAAAAGAAGAAGTACTATTTCTTTTAAAATATTCTTCTTTTTGCTGTCAAAACGAACACCAGAAAAGTCTTCTCTGATGTGATTAATAATTGATTTAACCAGTCTATCTCCTTTTACATCCGTTTCATATGCTTTAGGATTCTCATTAATTATTTTTCTGTGTTCAATTAATTTCATCCTTTAAATTTTGGCCATTGATTATATCCAATGTCTGGATTATTAGATTGGAATTTCTTAATCATCTCAACTTCCTTTTCAGATAGCTCTTTCTCTGTTGCAGTTTCCGATTCCCATAGAATTTCTTTGCGTATCGTATAGTCCATTTGAACATCTTTTGGAAGATTAAGAAAATCGGTTGAAACAAGTTCCATATTTGGACTACCAAAGTATCTAAAACTACCATAGGCATCTTTGCCAATGTAAATTTTATTGGTAGGATACGTGATTTTATATACTTGTTTTACTTTTCTCATAATTCACTACAATGTTTTGATATGGTCAGTTTTAATTGATTATATCAGTAGTTAAACGAAGTTAGTAGATTTTTCTGACAAA
>QMOV01000019.1 GCA_003650305.1 Bacteroidota bacterium
AGTAATACTTAATTACAGGGAAGCTATTAAGCGAGAAGGAAAGAAAGATAATGTTGTCATTATTGATGGTCAAAGGAATATAAATGAAATATTTGATGAAGTTTGGGAAATAACATCCAAACTTTTAGAATTTAAATCTGATGATAAAAAACCCATCAAAAGAAATAAATCACATAGTTGAATAGAACAAATATGTATCAAAAACCAAATATTATACAGTGAAATCAAATTGATACAAAAGTCAAATAACATTTATTAACATTGCCCAAATTCCGTTGTGTCTATTGTAATTATCTCAAAGTTAATTTTGTAAAGCAAACACCGTCAAATCTCTTAAACTGTTAAGTCAGAGAATTTAAAACCCGTCAAACTTAAGCGATTTGTTATTTGTTTTGTTTGTTGTTTTTGCTTAAAACAAGTAAATCCATTTTTGGAACAGACAATTTTATTTACTATATTAGTCAAAAGGCAAATTAATTAAATAAAATCATAAAAAAATGGTTTTAATTCCTTTACAATCAACTATAAATAGAGCATTAAGTGTTTTATTTATAGGGCTTTTCGTGTTTTCACAAACGCTGTATAGTCAAGATAAAAATGAGAATTTAGTACGTTTTGATGAAAACTGGGCAGAATTCGATGTTTACGAAGGAGGTTTAAAAGGAGTTCGGATTCATACCAAATTTACCGTTTATAACTTAAAAGGTATCAATAGTCAACTTGCTATTGCCGTTGAATATGAAACGGGTGAAAAGATTTATGGCATCAATAGTGATTTTAAGAGTACTAATGGGCAACTGACAATTTATAAGAAACTAAACCTTGATTATGATTCGTCGTTTTTTAAAGACGTTTCCCTTTTTTTACCTTATCAAGAATTGAATTTAGGTTATGGAAAGCACGATTTACGGTTTCACGTGGATTTGCTGTATGGAGATAACAATAATATCCATTTGAGTTATTACAATTGGTATTATACTAAATAAATTACCTTTTTAAGCACGCTGAATATATGCCACAATTGTCAGGCTAATTTATGTATTTTTGGATTTTAACAGTATAATCCAACTAAACAAGCATAACGAGAAATCTCTAAAGACAAAGTGAGACAAGATAGGGCACAATATTCTGAAAAGGATAATGATTAATGGTAAGTGTTAACAGCAAGAGTTTTTCTTACATTTTCGTATCTTATACTTTGCAAAAAAATCTAAACCGAATTTTCTGCACAAACCATTTAGATGGCGTTGTAGGTAATTTAAAAATAAATACAAGATTTAATTAATTTAATAACTAACGACATGAAAACAAGATTTTTAACTCTGGCCATCGTATTTCTTTCTGGAATTTTAAGTTGTGCTGATTCAAACACTAACCTAACAAAACAAAACAAAGAAATTGTAAAAAAATCTTTTGAAGTTGTAGCGAATGGCGATTATGAAGGAATGAATAATTATATAGCTGAAGATTATGTTCGTCATTGTCAGGCTACACCAGAATTGACAATTGAATCATTAGATGCTTTTAAAGAATTTATTAGAAAGGATAGAAAGTCTATTCCTGATCAAAAATTAGAAGTGAAAATGTTAGTTGCTGAAGGTGATATGGTAGCATTTTGGGGAACATATACGGGAACACAAACAGGTCAAATGGGGCCTTTTTTCCCAACAGGAAAATCTGCAGAACTTGATTTTTCGGGAGTACACAGATTGGAAAATGGTAAAGTAGTTGAAACTTGGGTTACCTGGGACAACATAACGATACTTAGCCAACTAGGACATTTCCCCCTCGTACCTAATAAAACCGAAAACAAATAAACTACCTACATCAACGTTAAACTAAACATTCAAAATCACTCAACTTTAAAATCAAAATGGGTTTCTGGAAATGGTTCGTTTTGTAATGTAAAATGCCACCATTCTTTTGGGTAATTTATAAAGCCATGTTTAATCATAATCTTTTGTAATAATAATCTATTCGCTTTCTGCGCTTCAGAAATACCCTCATAATCAACCCAAGAGGTTTCTCCAAAAAAATCGTAAGCGCTTCCCATATCTAATTCTTCATTTGTAATATTATCTATAATCGTTATATCTAAAGTACTCCCTCTACTATGCCCTGATCGTGAAGCTATATATTCTTCCTTAAATAGATTCTCCTTTTTCACATTAGGATAAAATTGTTGTTTATTAATGGTATCGTTTAAAACTTTAGCCCAACG
This sequence comes from Bacteroidota bacterium, assembly GCA_003650305.1. Lineage (GTDB taxonomy): Bacteria > Bacteroidota > Bacteroidia > Flavobacteriales > Flavobacteriaceae > PRS1. The sequence continues at coordinate 2,222 of QMOV01000019.1, forward strand.
CATAAAATGGTTTACAGCACGTTGTGGTCTATAAGCGTCATAAACTTTAAGGCAAAATCCGTAAGTTTTTAATTCGTCTTGTGCTTTCTTTAAAGCAACAGCAGCTTCTTTTGTTAAAATTAGCTTATTAGATATATAACCTTCAATTGGTTTTCCAACAAAGTTGTTTGTGGAAATGTATCGTAGCTCTACTTTAATGTTTGGGATAACTTCTTCTACATAAACAAAGCCTTTTGGTAATTGAGCAAAAGCAATAGTACTGATCACTACAAATAAAAAAGAAAACTTAAATTTCATTATAAAATCTTTATTGGCAATTTAATAAAATTATACTCTATTAAACCAAAATTGTATTTAAGAATTTTTACAACATAGAGTAAGCGAAAAAGTATAAAAAACAAAAAACCGAGATCCCTCAATCTCGGTTTTTCTTATTTGCTTTTTTTATTACGTAGTTCGATTTAGGGTCTCTAATACCAACAACATAATGCAAATATTAATTAATTAATCCATTGAACTAAAAACTAAATTTTAGTACACACCAAATGTAAAATTAAATTCAAGCTCATCGACAATAAACCATATTTATTCGATGAAATGCACTTTTTTTTAACATTTATAGATTAAAAGAACACTATTATCGATGAAATGCACAATGTGGTATTTTATAAAATTATAATTAGATTATACAAAAAAAGCATCTTCCTAAACTAGGAGCGATGCTTTTTTACTAACCAACCAAAATGTAATTATTTTTTTTGAATAATTAATGTAAATAACTACACTTAAAATTTGGAAATACTATGCCACGTTATTTGAGTTTATGCTTAAAAGTTTCCTAAAATTTTATAAAAACTTAATCACTTGTAATTTATTCTACTATTTTTGTAAAGCATTAACCAATTTAAATTGAAAAAATTACTCTCTCTCTTCTTCCTGTTTTTAATCACTATAGGATTTTCTCAAACTACATCAAAAAGTGTACACGTCAAATACATTGATGAACCCATAACAGTAGATGCTGTTTTAGATGAAGCTGTATGGAGCAAAGCTCAGCCAGCTACCAATTTTTGGCAAATTTTCCCTACAGACTCTTTACAGGCTAAACAACAAGCAGAAATTAAAATGCTTTTTGACGACAATAATCTGTATATAGGAATAAAAGTTAACTCTTCCGGAAACGAATTTATTATTCCATCATTACGTCGTGATTTTAGAGCCTTTGGTAATGATAATGTTACACTAATGTTTGACACCTTTAACGATGGCACTAATGCATTTATTTTTGGCTCTAATCCTTATGGTATAAAGCGAGAAATGCTACTTTCTGGTGGTGGTACAGATGTTAGAGGGTTTAATATGGCTTGGGATAGCAAATGGTTATGTGAAGCTAAAATTCATAAGGACTACTACATTTTAGAATGGTCTATTCCGTTATCGGCTTTTAAATATCGTGAAGGAGAAACCAAATGGCGTTTTAATAGTTACCATTTCGACACTAAAGATAATGAACGTAATACTTGGATGAATATTCCTCAGAATCAAAATATTTTTAATCTTGCTTTTATGGGAGATATGATTTTTGAGAAACCACTGGGTGGATCAAAATCTCCGATCTCAATCATTCCTTATGTAAATACATTAGTTGGAAAAGATTACGAAACAGATGAATCTTCTTCTGATTTTAAATTGGGTGGTGACGCAAAATTTACAATTGGGAATAGTATGAATTTAGATATTACATTAAATCCCGATTTTTCTCAAGTTGAAGTTGACCAACAAGTAACTAACTTGACACGTTTTGAAGTTTCTTTACCAGAGCGTCGCCAATTTTTTATTGAGAATAGTGATTTATTTGCTGACTTTGGTGATAGAAGAGATGCAAATCCTTTCTTTTCGAGACGTATAGGAATTGCAAATGATGCTGATGACAATAGTATAGAAAACGATATTATTGCTGGTGTTAGGTTAAGTGGAAAGCTAAATAATAATCTACGCATTGGAATTTTAAATATGCAAACAACTGAAGATGTAGCTAACGAAATACCTACTACTAATAATGCCGTTTTAACTGTTCAACAAAAATTATTTAGTCGTTCTAATTTAAGTCTAATGTTTATTAATAAACAAGCTACTAAAGATTACGATTTTCTTGCAACAGAAAATAAATATAATCGCGTTTTAGGGTTAGATTATAGACTAGCCTCAAAAGACAACACATGGACAGGAAGATATTATTTTCATAAATCATTTTCTCCTAACGTAAAAAGCCAAGATATTTCTACTGGAGCAGCAACTGAATATAATAGTAGAAATTACAATGTCAGGTTGAGTGGTTTATTTATTGGTGATAATTTCAGATCTGATTTAGGTTTTATAAGACGAACTGATGTTTTTAAAATAAACCCACAATTTGAACGAAATTTTTGGCCAAAAAAAGGACGTATCCAAAAACACAGCTTAGCTATTATTCCTATATTTATATGGAAACCTGAACTGGGTTTTGAAAATTCAGATTATACCATTATAAGCAGATGGGAAGCAGATTTTAATAATACTTCTAATCTTGAGGTCGAGATGTTTAACAGGTTTACACATCTTTATGAAGAGTTTGACCCTACAGACACAGATGATGCAATACCACTTCCAATTGGTGATTATTATTATACCAGCTATAGTGTTGAGTATACCTCCAACAGAAGAAATACTATTTTTTATAGTTTAAGCCCTTCAATAGGTAAATTTTTTAATGGAGAAAAATACTCGATGAGAGCAGATTTAAATTTGCGTTTACAGCCTTATTTTACAACTTCAATACAACTAAATTACGATAAGATTAATTTACCTGACCCTTATCCTAATGCTGATATTTTCTTAATTGGGTCAAGAGTAGATGTTACTTTTAATGAAAAATTATTTTGGGCTACTTTTATACAATATAGCAGTCAGCGAGACAATTTTAGTGTCAATACAAGATTGCAATGGCGTTTTGCACCATTATCAGATTTATTTATAGTTTATAACGATAATTATTTTACCGATAATGTTTTTGCACCAAGAGTACGCTCGTTTAATGTTAAATTAACCTATTGGCTTAATATTTAAAAATGGAAAACACACCTATTTTTACTAACGACACGATTGTATTTGGTCTTTTAATGCTAGCATTAGGATTTATTTTTTATACTGAATCTATAAAAACAGGATTTTGGTCTAAATTCTACAAAATAGTTCCAGGTTTATTTATGGCTTATATGGTTCCAGCACTATTTACAACCATGGGACTGATTGCTCCAGAATGGGAAACTATTGATACTTCTGGCAATGTAGTTGAGCATAGTACGAATTTATATTACGTGTCAAGTCGTTATTTGTTACCAGCAGCTTTAGTTTTAATGACTTTGAGTATCGATTTAAAAGCCGTATTTAATTTAGGTTGGAGAGCTTTGATTATGTTTTTTACGGGAACACTAGGCATAGTTATTGGAGGTCCAATTGCCATATTATTGATTTCTATGGTTTCTCCAGAAACTGTTGGAGGTGTTGGTCCAGATGCTGTATGGAGAGGCCTATCTACACTTGCAGGAAGCTGGATTGGTGGTGGCGCAAACCAAACAGCCATGCTAGAAATTTATGGATATAATCAAAAATTATATGGAGGAATGGTATTTGTAGATATTGTTATTGCCAATATTTGGATGGCTTTATTACTGATAGGAATTGGGAAACGAAAACGCATTAATAAATGGCTTGGCGCAGATACATCTTCAATCGAAGCATTAAAAGAAAAAGTATCAGCCTTTACAAATAAAATAAAACGAAATCCTTCGTTAACCGATTTAATGATAATTGCAGCTATTTCATTTGGTACTGTTAGCATTGCGCATTTATGCTCTAACTTTTTAGCCCCTTTCTTTGATGGTGTTGTTGCCAATATTGAATCTTCAACAACCAGAAATATATTCACATTCTTAGGTTCTAAATTCTTTTGGATGATAAGTATAGCAACCATAATCGCCATACTACTATCATTTACAAAAGCTAAAAATTATGAAGGCGCTGGAGCCAGTAAATTTGGTAGTGTATTTATTTATATCCTTGTTGCGTCAATTGGGATGAAAATGGATCTAACTCTAATATTTGATAATGCTGGATTAATAGTAATAGGTGCTGTTTGGATGACTATACACGCAGGCTTATTAATTTTGGTTGCTAAACTTATTAAAGCTCCATATTTCTTTTTAGCAATTGGCAGTCAAGCCAATGTTGGTGGAGCAGCATCAGCACCAATTGTGGCATCGGCATTCCATCCTTCTTTAGCAACTGTAGGTGTTTTATTAGCCGTTGTTGGATATGCTATCGGAACTGTAGCTGCCATTTTATGTACTATTTTAATGGAGTTAGCAGCTGTAAGCTAATTATAATTACTGTTTGCACTTTATTTTTTTAACACATAATTTTATATGATATTTGCTATCATAAATTTTTTTACATGAAAAGAGTATTAATCTTATTATCATTGCTATTTATTTTTTCCTGTGGAAAAAAAGAACCCGATTTAATTGTAACTGGTACTATTAAAGGATTAAAAAAAGGAACTCTATACCTTCAAAAACTGAAAGACACTACTTTAGTTACAGTAGATTCTTTAGAGATTATTGGAGAACTTCCTTTTGAATTGCATAGCGATTTAGAAGAACCCGAAGTGTTATACCTAACTCTTGATAAAAATAGTCCTAACACACACCGAATATCGTTTTTTGCCAATAAAGGAATTACCGAGATTAATACTACTTTAAAGCGTTTCGTATACGATGCGAAGATTAATGGATCCATTCAACAGATGAAATTCGATGAGTATAATTCCATTATTTCAAAATTTAACAACCAAAGATTAGAATTAATTAAAAGATTGTTTGAAGCTCAACAAAGTGATAATGATTCTTTAATTGAAGCGGCAAATTTAGATACTAATAACCTTATTAAACGCAAGTATTTATATACCGTTAATTTCGCTTTAAATAATAAGGATAGTGAAGTTGCTCCTTATGTAGCACTCGCCGAAATCTTTGACGCTAATATTAAATATTTAGATACTATTTATAACTCATTACCTGAAAATATTGCTGACTCTAAATATGGACGAGAGTTAGAAACATATATTAAAAAAAGGAAACAAAAGGAAAATGATTAGCATAAAAAAACTCGCTTTAAGCGAGTTTTTGTTTTATAATTTGTTGATTTTTTCTATCAAAGCTCTTCCTTTATCTTCAAGGTCTTTATTAATAGCTTTAAAGTGCGCTTTTTTATTTTCAACACTTCTATCGTTAACTTTTGCAATTAAATCATCAAAAGTTGCAATAGCCTCATCTATAATAGCTTCACTTTTTTTAGTGTCTTTATCTGTATTAGCATATTCCCAGATATAAACCGCTTCTATGATATCTCCTAGAACATAATTGATATCTTTTTTTAGGTCTCTTACGTTTCCCATAATTATTGTTTGAATTATTAGTTTGCAAAACTACACATAAACTTCTAAAAGTTTAGCATTTTCAGCAGTAATTTGATAGGTTTTTATTATTGCTGGAACTAACAACGTTTCGCCTTTTTTTATTTTTTCGGAAAACATGTCGGTTGAAATTTCTGCTTCTCCATCTACACAAATATAAATTATAAACGAATCCTTATCGTTCTGCTTTTGAATGGTTTCTTTTATAGGAATGAAACTTGTAGTGAAATAAGGACAACTAACCATTGCATTGCTTTGGTTTTCCTCTTTTGAATATGAAACTCTAAAATTATCTTTCATCTCAAAACCAATAGCATCTATTGCCAAATCGTTATGTAAATCTCGTTCATTTCCCTCATCATCAACTCTGTCCCAATCGTAAACACGATATGTAATATCACTAGTTTGCTGTATCTCGGCTAGCATCACTCCTGCTCCAATAGCATGAACACGACCAACTTCAATAAAATAAGTGTCGCCTTCTTTTACATTATCAAAGTTTAAAATCTCAGTAAGTGTTTTATCTTTAAGATGTTTTAAATAGATTTCTGGAGTTACTTTTTGATTAAATCCAACAATTAAGTTTGCATCTTCGTCTGCTTGCATGACATACCACATTTCAGTTTTTCCAAAGGAATTATGCCGTTTTGCAGCTAATTCATCGTTAGGATGCAACTGGATTGAAAGATCTTCTTTTGCATCAATAAACTTTATTAAAAGAGGAAATTTATTTTCAAAAATTTCATAATTCTTATTTCCAATTAATTCCCCTTTAAAGGTTTCAATAAGTTCCTTTAATGTTTTGCCCTTTAAATTACCATTACTTACTATTGAAGTATCTCCTTCAACATCACTTATTTCCCAGCTTTCTCCAACATTTGGCAAATTGCTTTGCTTATTAAGAAGAGTTTTTAATTTTTGACCTCCCCAAATTTTTTCTTTTAAAATGGGTTTGAATTTTATAGGATACAAAATGTTTGTCATGAACTATTTTCCTGAATAGGTTACAAAATTACGAGGTGTTTCAAAAAGAGTGACCTCAATATCTAAATGTGAAGCCAAACTTGGTCTGATCTTGTTGTATATTACAACAGCAATATTTTCGGTAGTTGGATTCAAATCAGCAAATTCTTGAACTTCAACGTTTAGGTTTTTATGATCGAATGTGTCTTCAACTTCAGCTTTAATAATTTCTTTTAAGATTTTAATATCTATAACATAACCTGTTTCTGCATCAATTTTACCAGTTACACTTACTATAAGCTCATAATTATGACCATGAAAATTTGGATTGCTACATTTACCAAAAACTTCAAGATTTTTAGCATCACTCCAATCTTTTCGATACAATCTGTGAGCTGCATTAAAATGCGCTTTTCTACTAACCGTTGCTTTCATGATGAGATAAGTTTATATGTTTATAGAATTTATCAAAAATAATTTTAAACCATTCTGTATAAATATCAGGTTGTAAAGCTATATCTACTTTAACATCATTTAGTGACATCCACTTCCATGATGCTACTTCTTCTTTATTTATAACAGGTTCGTTATTATATTTTCCCAAAAGTACATGATCGTATTCATGCTCTGTTAATCCGTTATCAAAAGGTGCTTTATATATGAATGAAATAGACTCTTGCAAATCGGTTACAAATCCCATTTCTTCATTTAATCGACGCTTTCCAGCTTCAATATTACTTTCTCCATCTCGTTGATGGCTGCAACACGTATTCGTCCAAAGTGCTGGAGAATGATATTTATTCATGGCTCTTTGTTGTAATAACAATTCATTTTTATCGTTAAAAATAAATACTGAAAACGCACGATGTAACACCGCTTTTTCATGAGCTTCCAATTTTGGCATTAATCCTATTTGCTCGTCATTTTCATTTACAAGAATTACATTTTCTTCTATCATACTGTAAAAATACCACGTAAAAATATAAAATCTACTAATGTATTCATAAAAATAAAAAGACCTGTCGTCTTTAATTCAAATTGAAGCTAATAATAGTATCTTTGCAACCGATTTGTAATAAAGAATATGAGTTTTATAAGCGAAATTAACAGGAGAAGAACCTTTGGCATTATTTCTCATCCAGATGCAGGAAAAACTACGCTTACCGAAAAACTATTACTTTTTGGTGGCGCAATTAATGAAGCTGGCGCAGTAAAAAGCAATAAGATAAAAAAAGGAGCTACCAGCGATTTTATGGAGATTGAGCGTCAGCGTGGTATTTCTGTTTCAACTTCGGTTTTAGCGTTTGAATACAATGGTATAAAAATTAACATTCTTGATACTCCAGGACATAAAGATTTTGCTGAAGATACCTTTAGAACACTTACTGCTGTAGATAGTGTTATTGTTGTTATTGATGTTGCCAAAGGTGTTGAAGAACAAACCGAGAAGTTAGTTGAAGTTTGTAGGATGCGTAACATTCCTATCATTGTTTTTATTAATAAGCTAGATAGAGAAGGAAAAGATGCTTTTGATTTGTTAGATGAAATTGAACAAAAATTAGGTTTAAGAGTAACTCCATTGAGCTTTCCGATTGGGATGGGTTATGATTTTAAAGGCATTTATAATATTTGGGAACAGAATATCAATCTTTTTAGTGGAGTTAGCAGAAAGAATATTGAAGATACTATAGAGGTTTCAGATTTGGCTTCAGAAGAATTAAACACTCTTATTGGTGAAACTTCAGCAAATACATTAAGAGAAGAATTAGAACTTGTAGAAGGCATTTACCCAAAATTTAATAGGGACGACTATCTAAACGGAGATTTACAACCTGTATTTTTTGGTTCAGCTTTAAATAATTTTGGAGTTCGAGAGTTATTGGATTGCTTTGTTGAGATTGCACCAAAACCAAGACCAAAACAAAGTGAAGAACGACTGGTTAAACCTGAAGAAGACAAGTTTACAGGCTTCGTATTTAAAATTCACGCCAATATGGATCCTAACCATAGAAATCGTTTGGCATTTATAAAAATCGTGTCTGGAGAGTTTAGAAGAAATACTCCTTATCTTCATGTTAGGCAAAATAAAAAACTTAAATTTTCTAGTCCGAATGCGTTTTTTGCAGAAAAGAAGGAAATTGTTGATATTTCATATCCAGGTGATATAGTTGGGTTACAAGACACTGGCAATTTTAAAATTGGTGATACGTTGACTGAAGGAGAAATAATTAACTACAAAGGGGTTCCAAGTTTTTCTCCAGAGCATTTTAGATATATTAATAATGCAGATCCTTTAAAATCAAAACAACTCAACAAAGGCATTGACCAATTAATGGACGAAGGCGTAGCCCAATTATTTACTTTAGATTTAAATGGAAGAAAGGTAATAGGAACCGTTGGTGCTCTGCAATATGAAGTGATACAGTATAGATTAGAACATGAATATAGTGCAAAATGTACTTATGAAAATCTAAATGTTCACAAAGCTTGTTGGGTAGAACCTGAAGATGATAAAAATGAAGAGTTTAATAATTTTAAAAGAGTGAAACAGCGTTTTTTGGCAAAAGATAAACAAAATCAGTTAGTGTTTTTAGCCGATTCCGCCTTCTCTTTACAGTTAACAGAACAAAAATATCCTTCAATAAAATTCCATTTGACATCCGAATTTAATTGAGTTTTTACTATTATTTTAAGTATCAATTATATTAATAATATCGATTTTATGAGTATTTATTTGTTTTTTATCGGATTTTTTATACATTTGGTCGATAATATGATTGAAATTTAATGAAGTTAAATATAGATTCATAACCCCAAACATGAACTACTTATGGAAACTCTAGCTAATGTTTTCAGTAATGACGATATTACTGTAACCTTCGAACCTTGTGTATGTATTCACTCAGAAAACTGTGCTAAAGAATTATCTGAAGTATTTAGAACCTCTGTAATTCCGTGGATTAATTTAGATGGAACAAAATCTAAACGAATTATCAAACAAATAAATCGTTGTCCATCTGGTGCTTTAAAGTACCAACTTAATTCAAACAAAAAAGCGAGTTAACTACAAAATTAAAACATAAAAAAATCCCTTTCTGAAATAAATCACAAAAGGAGTTTCTATTTATGCTTGACCTGTCGGTCCAAAATTAAGAGGTTTTGGTGGCTGTTCATAATCTTTAATTTTACCATGTGCATTTTCAAATCGCTTAACATTTTCACTTAAGGCTTTAGTTAATCGTTTTGCATGTTGAGGTGTTAAAATAATTCTGGACTTTACCTTACTTTTTGGAGTTCCAGGCATTATACTTACAAAATCTAAAACAAATTCGGATACCGAATGATTTATTATAGCCAAGTTAGAATAAATACCTTCGGCTATTTTTTCGTCTAATTCAATATTAATCTGACCCTTCTTGGATTTATTTTTTTCGTCTGCCATAGCTTAAAATATGAGATTCCCACTTTCGTGGGAATAGTTCGATTAACCAACTTTGCTTTCACAAAGTTGGAATCTCACTAATTATAATTCATTTCTTGTTTTGCCTGCATCATTTCATCAAACTCTTGTTTAGAGCCAACAATAATGTTCTCATAGTTTCTCATTCCTGTTCCAGCAGGAATTCTATGCCCTACAATCACATTTTCTTTTAGACCTTCAAGGTAATCAATCTTACCATTTACAGCTGCTTCATTAAGAACTTTTGTTGTTTCCTGGAATGATGCCGCAGAAATAAACGATTTAGTTTGTAATGATGCTCTTGTAATACCTTGAAGAATTGGCGTTGCAGTAGCTGGATTTGCATCTCGAGCTAAAACAAGGTTTTTATCTTCACGTCGTAAAATAGAGTTTTCATCACGTAAATCTCTAGCTGTAACCATTTGTCCTGGTTTAAGACTTTCAGAATCACCAGCTTCTTCAATTATTTTCTTTCCAAAAATTTCATCATTTTCTTCAATAAAATCAGATTTATGAACCAATTGGTTTTCTAAGAAAATAGTATCTCCAGAATCAACAATTCTAACTTTACGCATCATCTGTCTTACAACAACCTCAAAATGTTTATCGTTAATTTTTACACCTTGCAATCGATAAACTTCTTGAACTTCGTTAACTAAATATTGTTGTACCGCTGAAGGTCCTTTAATATTTAAAATATCATTAGGTGTAACAGATCCATCAGATAAAGGCATACCAGCTTTTACATAATCGTTTTCCTGAACAAGAATTTGATTAGATAATTTAACTAAATATTTCTTAATCTCACCAGCTTTAGGTTCGATAATAATCTCACGATTACCTCTTTTTATCTTACCGAAAGAAACTACACCATCTATCTCGCTAACTACAGCAGGATTAGAAGGATTACGAGCTTCGAATAACTCTGTAACACGTGGTAAACCACCAGTAATATCACCAGATTTAGCAGATTTACGAGGAATTTTTACCAAAATTTTTCCAACGTTAATCTCGTCACCATCATCTATCATTAAATGTGCTCCAACTGGTAAATTATAAGAACGAATTATTTCTTCCTTATTATCAAGAATTAATAATGTAGGTATTAACTTTTTGTTTCTAGACTCAGAAATTACTTTCTCCTGGAAACCAGTTTGTTCATCAATTTCTACTTGGTAAGTTATACCCTGTTCAATGTTTTCATATTTAATTTTACCAGAAAACTCAGAAATGATAACACCATTATAAGGATCCCATTGACAGACAACATCGCCTTTCTTAAGTTTCTTACCTTTTTTTATAAAAATGGTAGAACCATAAGGAATATTATTTGTACTTAATGTAATTCCGGTTTTATCATCTATAAGTTTAAGTTCCGAAGTTCTAGAAATTACAATATCAATTTCATTTCCATCACTATCCTTCCCTTTAACTGTTTTTAAATCTTCAATCTCGGCTTTACCATCAAACTTAACAACTAGTTTATTTTCTTCTGAAATATTTCCTGCAATACCACCAACGTGGAACGTACGAAGTGTTAATTGTGTTCCAGGCTCACCAATAGATTGTGCTGCAACAACACCAACTGCTTCACCTCGTTGCACCATTTTTCCAGTTGCTAGATTACGTCCATAACACATGGAACAGATTCCTTTTTTGGCTTCGCAAGTTAAAGCAGATCGTACTTCGATAGCATCTACAGGAGAATCTTCAATATTTTTAGCTATGTCTTCATGAATATGACCACCAGCTGCTACTAATAATTCTTCTGTTAATGGATGATAAACATCGTATAATGAGGTACGACCAACAATTCTTTCTTCTAAAGTTTCAACAACTTCTTCATTCTTCTTAAGTGGTTCTACAGTAACACCTCTTAATGTACCACAATCCACAATGTTAACTATAACATCTTGAGATACATCTACCAAACGACGTGTTAAATAACCAGCATCTGCAGTTTTAAGAGCTGTATCTGCAAGTCCTTTACGTGCACCATGTGTAGATATAAAATATTCTAAAATTGAAAGTCCCTCCTTAAAGTTAGAAAGGATTGGATTTTCAATAATTTCTCCTCCTCCTGTATTAGACTTTTTAGGTTTAGCCATTAAACCACGCATTCCTGTTAGCTGACGAATCTGTTCTTTAGATCCACGTGCTCCAGAATCAAGCATCATATAAACCGAATTAAATCCTTGTTTGTCTTCGCGAATACGCTTCATAGACAACTCAGTTAATTCAGCATTTGTAGATGTCCAAATATCAATAACTTGGTTATAACGTTCATTATTTGTTATAAGTCCCATGTTATAGTTAGCCTTAATAACATCTACTTGCTTATTAGCAGCAGCAATCATTGTATGCTTTTCGGGTGGAATAATAATATCTCCTAAACTAAATGATAAACCTCCTTGAAAAGCAAATTTATATCCTAATGTTTTAATCTCATCAAGGAAAACTGCTGTTTCTGGTACACTAGTAACTTTTAAAATATCACCAATAATATCTCTCAAAGATTTTTTGGTTAATACTTCATTAATGTATCCAGCAATTTCAGGAACTTTTTCGTTAAATAAAACTCTACCTACTGTAGTTTCTATAAGTTGATTAACTAATTCTCCTTTATCATTAAAATCTTTAGTTCTAACTTTTATTGACGCATTTAAATCTACTTTCTTTTCGTTATATGCAATGGTTACTTCTTCTGGAGAATAGAAAGTTAACCCTTCACCAATAACTTTTTCTTCTGGTGTAGATTTACGCCGCTTGGTCATATAATACAATCCCAAAACCATATCTTGAGAAGGTACTGTAACAGGAGAACCATTTGCTGGGTTTAAAATATTATGAGATGCTAACATTAACAATTGCGCCTCAAGTATAGCTTCAGGGCCCAATGGTAAATGCACAGCCATTTGATCACCATCAAAATCGGCATTAAATGCAGTACATACCAATGGATGTAATTGTATCGCTTTACCTTCAATAAGTTTTGGCTGAAAAGCTTGAATACCAAGTCTATGCAAAGTAGGAGCACGATTTAAAAGTACTGGGTGTCCTTTTAAAACATTCTCTAAAATATCCCAAACAACAGGTTCTTTTCTATCTATTATCTTTTTAGCAGATTTTACAGTTTTTACAATTCCTCTTTCAATTAGTTTTCTAATTACAAAAGGCTTGTAAAGTTCGGCAGCCATGTTTTTTGGTATTCCACACTCAAATAATTTTAACTCTGGCCCAACAACAATTACTGAACGTGCAGAATAATCAACACGTTTACCCAATAAGTTTTGACGGAATCGTCCTTGTTTCCCTTTAAGAGAATCTGATAATGACTTAAGAGGTCTGTTAGAATCTGTTTTTACTGCTGATGATTTACGTGTATTATCGAATAAAGAATCTACAGATTCTTGTAACATACGTTTCTCGTTACGAAGAATTACTTCTGGTGCTTTAATTTCTACAAGTCTTTTAAGACGATTGTTTCGTATAATTACACGTCTGTATAAATCGTTTAAATCGGAAGTTGCAAAACGTCCTCCGTCAAGAGGCACTAATGGTCGTAATTCTGGTGGAATTACTGGAATAGCTTTCATAATCATCCATTCTGGAAGATTCTCTCTATTTAAATTTGCTTCTCTTAAAGCTTCGACAACTTGTAGGCGTTTTAAGGCTTCCGTTTTACGTTGTTTTGAAGTTTCGTTATTTGCTTTATGACGTAATTCAAAAGATAAGGCGTCTAAATCTATTCTGGATAAGAGCTCAATTAAACATTCAGCTCCCATTTTTGAAATAAACTTCTCTGGATCAGAATCGTCTAAATATTGATTTTCCTGCGGAAGAGATTCAAGAATATTTAAGTATTCTTCCTCTGTTAAGAAATCCATTTTTTGCAATGGTTCACCTTCTGCATTTACTGCATTTCCTGGTTGAACAACCACATAACGCTCATAATAAATAATCATATCTAACTTCTTAGATGGTAATCCAAGAAGGTATCCAATTTTATTTGGTAACGAACGGAAATACCAAATATGTGCAACTGGTACAACTAAATTAATATGTCCTACGCGATCACGACGAACTTTTTTTTCGGTTACCTCAACACCACAACGATCACAAATAATTCCTTTATACCTTATACGTTTGTATTTTCCGCAAGCACATTCGAAATCTTTTATGGGACCAAAAATACGTTCACAAAATAATCCGTCACGTTCTGGTTTATGTGTTCTATAATTTATAGTTTCTGGTTTTAAAACTTCTCCACGAGATGCTCCTAAAATTGACTCTGGAGATGCTAAACCAATTGAGATTTTATTAAATCTCTTTATTACTGTATTCCTATCTTGATGTCTTGCCATAATATATGGTTGATAATGAATTTATTTACTATTATTCTTCTAATCTTATGTCTAATCCTAAACCTTTTAATTCGTGCATCAACACGTTGAAAGATTCTGGTAATCCTGGTTCTGGCATTGGTTCACCTTTTACAATAGCTTCATAGGTTTTTGCTCTACCAATTACATCATCAGATTTTACTGTTAGAATCTCTCTTAATGTACTAGATGCTCCATAAGCTTCAAGTGCCCAAACTTCCATTTCTCCAAAACGCTGACCACCAAACTGTGCTTTACCACCTAGAGGTTGTTGTGTAATTAGAGAGTATGGTCCAATTGAACGTGCATGCATTTTATCGTCTACCATATGTCCAAGTTTCAGCATATAAATAACACCTACAGTTGCAGGTTGATCAAATCGTGCTCCAGTACCACCATCGTATAGATAAGTGTGACCAAATCTTGGAATTCCAGCTTCGTCTGTAAATTCATTAATTTGATCTAAAGTTGCTCCATCAAAAATAGGTGTAGCATATTTGCATCCTAAATGTTGTCCTGCCCAACCTAAAACCGTTTCGTATATCTGCCCAATATTCATACGAGAAGGTACTCCAAGAGGATTTAATACAATATCTACAGGAGTTCCATCTTCTAAAAATGGCATATCTTCTTGTCGAACAATACGAGCAACAATACCTTTATTACCATGTCGTCCAGCCATTTTATCTCCTACTTTAAGTTTTCGCTTTTTCGCGATATAAACTTTAGCTAGTTTAATGATTCCTGCAGGTAATTCGTCTCCAACAGAAATAGTAAACTTCTCACGTCTTAAAGAACCTTGCAAGTCATTTTCTTTAATCTTATAATTATGGATTAATTCTGAAACAAGTGCGTTGGTTTGCTTATCAGTAGTCCATTTACCTGAAACTAAATGCGCATAATCATCTACAGCATTTAACATTTTTAAAGTAAATTTCTTTCCTTTAGGGAAAACTTCTTCACCTAAATCATTAAATACTCCTTGTGCTGTTTTTCCACCTACAATAGCAAAAAGTTTTTCTACAAGAACTGTTTGTAAATCATCAAACTTTTTGTCATAAATATCTTCTAAATTGGCAGTATCTTCTTTGTCTTGAGCTCTTTTACGTTTGTCTTTAATTGCTCTAGCAAATAATTTTTTATCAATTACAACACCATGTAAAGAAGGTGATGCCTTTAAAGAAGCATCTTTAACATCTCCTGCTTTATCACCAAAAATTGCTCTTAATAGTTTTTCTTCAGGAGTTGGATCGCTTTCTCCTTTTGGTGTGATTTTACCTATAAGAATATCGCCTGGATTAATTTCGGCACCAACACGAATCATTCCATGTTCATCGAGATCTTTTGTTGCCTCTTCTGAAACATTTGGAATATCGTTTGTTAGCTCTTCGTTACCCAACTTTGTATCTCTAACTTCTAAAGAATACTCATCAATATGAATGGATGTAAAAATATCGTCACGAACTACTTTTTCAGAAATCACAATAGCATCCTCAAAATTATATCCTTTCCAAGGCATAAAGGCTACTTTCATGTTTCTGCCTAATGCTAACTCTCCTTTTTGAGTTGCATAGCCTTCGCATAATACCTGACCTTTAGTTACTTTATCGCCATTTACAACAATAGGTTTAAGGTTTATACATGTTCCTTGATTTGTTTTTCTGAACTTTGTTAATGGATATGTAATAATATTACTATCAAAACTAACCATTGCTTCTTCATCTGTACGGTCGTATTTAATCACAATTTCGTCTGCATCAACATACTGGACTAATCCGTTACCTTGAGCATTAATTAAAACTCTAGAATCTGAAGCAACTCGACGTTCTAATCCTGTACCTACAATTGGTGATTGTGGTCGTAATAATGGAACTGCTTGACGCATCATATTAGATCCCATTAGTGCTCTATTTGCATCATCATGCTCTAAAAAAGGAATTAACGAAGCAGAAATCGATGAAATTTGGTTTGGTGCAACATCAGTAAAATGAACATCTTTTGATTCTATAACAGGAAAGTCGCCTTCCATACGAGCAATTACTTTATCGTCTAAAATCTTACCATTTTCATCAACCGGAATATTAGCTTGAGCAATTAATTTTTCTTCTTCTTCCTCTGCACTTAAATAAATTGGATCTCCTTTAATATCTACAACACCATTTTCAACTTTTCTATAAGGTGTTTCAATGAATCCCATTGAATTAACTTTAGCAAAAACTGAAAGAGAAGATATTAAACCAATATTTGGTCCTTCTGGTGTTTCAATCGGACATAAACGTCCATAATGTGTGTAATGAACATCTCGAACCTCAAATCCTGCTCTTTCTCGAGATAATCCTCCAGGTCCTAATGCAGATAGACGTCTTTTATGCGTTAACTCAGCAAGTGGATTTGTTTGATCCATAAACTGAGATAATTGGTTTGTTCCAAAAAACGAATTAATTACAGACGATAATGTTTTAGCATTAATCAAATCTATTGGTGTAAACACTTCATTATCACGCACATTCATACGTTCACGAATGGTTCGTGCCATACGAGCTAAACCAACACCAAATTGTGAAGATAATTGTTCTCCAACAGTACGAACACGACGGTTTGACAAGTGATCGATATCGTCAATCTCTGCTTTAGCGTTAATTAATTCAATTAAATATTTAACTATAGTAATGATGTCTTCTTTTGTAAGAACTTTTTTATCCATATCGATATCAAGTCCTAACTTTTTATTCATTCTATAACGACCAACTTCTCCCAAATTATAGCGTTGATCGCTAAAGAAAAGTTTGTCGATAATGCCACGAGCTGTTTCCTCATCTGGCGGTTCAGCGTTACGCAATTGACGGTAAATGTGTTCTACAGCTTCCTTTTCAGAATTTGTAGGATCTTTTTGTAATGTGTTATGAATAATTGCATAGTCTGCTAATTGTGCATCTTCTTTATGTAAAAGAATAGTTTTTACTTTAGCACCTATAATTTCTTGAATATTATCTTTATCTAATACAGTATCTCTATCTAAAACAATTTCGTTTCTTTCTATTGATACTACTTCTCCTGTGTCTTCATCTACAAAATCTTCATGCCACGTGTTAAGCACACGAGCAGCAAGCCTACGACCAATAACCTTTTTTAATCCAGATTTTGATACTTTTATTTCTTCAGCAAGATCAAATATTTCAAGAATATCTTTATCTCTTTCAAAACCTATTGCTCTGAATAATGTAGTAACAGGTAATTTCTTCTTTCTGTCGATATATGCATACATTACACTGTTAATGTCTGTAGCAAATTCTATCCAAGATCCTTTAAACGGAATAACTCTTGCAGAATATAACTTTGTACCATTAGCGTGGAATGATTGTCCAAAGAAAACTCCAGGAGAACGGTGTAATTGAGATACTACAACGCGTTCTGCTCCATTGATACAAAATGTACCTCTAGGAGTCATGTAAGGAATTGTGCCTAAATACACATCTTGAACAATGGTCTCGAAATCCTCATGCTCTGGATCTGTACAGTACAATTTAAGTCTTGCCTTTAGTGGTACACTATAGGTAAGTCCTCTTTCTATACACTCTTCAATTGTATATCTTGGTGGATCTATAAAGTAATCCAAAAACTCCAAGACAAATTGATTACGTGTATCTGTAATTGGGAAGTTTTCCATGAAGGTGTTGTATAACCCTTCGGAACCTCTTTCTTCTGATTTAGTCTCTAACTGGAAAAAATCCTGAAAGGATTTAATCTGAATATCCAAGAAATCTGGATATTCTGTTCTATTTTTAATAGATGAGAAATTTAATCTTTCAGCTTGTGTTGCTAACATCGACGGACGAAATTTTGATTAAAAAATATTTTTGCGTGTATAGATTAATATATACACAAAAGGGTCTAGGTCTTTCACGCCTTAAGCGTGACATACCTAAACCATATGTAGTAGTTTAGTTAAGCTTACTTAAGCTCAACTTCAGCTCCTGCTTCTTCTAAAGAAGATTTAAGCCCTTCGGCTTCATCTTTAGTTACTCCTTCTTTAATAGGACTTGGTGCATTATCAACTAATCCTTTAGCATCTTTTAATCCTAAACCAGTTAATTCTTTAACTAATTTTACAACTGCAAGTTTAGACCCTCCAGCTGCTTTAAGGATTACATCAAATTCTGTTTGCTCATCAGCAGTTTCTCCACCACCTTCAGCTGGTCCAGCAACAGCTACTGCAGCTGCAGCAGGCTCTATCCCATATTCTTCTTTTAATATACCAGCTAATTCGTTAACCTCTTTTACTGTTAAGTTTACTAACTGTTCTGCGAAATCTTTTAAATCTGCCATTTTCTATCGTTTTAATAATTTTAATTTAATTTATATGTTGTAAAAAGTGCGTACTTATTATTTTATCCCTCTTTTTGAGATAAAGTTTTTAGGATTCCTGATAGTTTTCCTCCTCCAGATTGAAGTGCTGAAATTACATTTTTAGCTGGAGATTGTAATAATGAAATAATATCTCCTATTAACTCTTCTCTAGATTTTATATCTACCAGTACATCTAATTGATCGTCGCCTAAATAAATTGCTTTTTCTATAAACGCTCCTTTTAAAAGAGGTTTGTCAGATTTTTTTCTGAAAGCTTTAATTACTTTTGCTGGTGCGTTACCTGTCTCGGAATACATAACCGAAGTATTACCTTTTAAAATAGAAGGTAAATCTCCGAAATCTTTATCTGATGCTACCATTGCTTTTTCAAGCAACGTGTTTTTAACTACTGCTAACTTAACATTTGCTTTAAAACAAGCACGACGTAAGTTTGAAGTAGCTCCTGCATTTAATCCTGAAATATCTGCTAAATAGATGTTAGTATTCTCTGTTAATTGAGCAGTTAACTCCTTAATTACTATTGATTTTTCTTCTCTTGTCATAATAAAATCTTTAACTACTAATTAAATTTTCGGGTCTATTGCAACACTAGGACTCATTGTGCTAGAAACATAAATACTCTTTACATATGTCCCTTTCGCTGTTGAAGGTTTCATCTTAATTAAAGTAGAAAGTAATTCGTTAATATTACCTGTAAGTTTATCTGCAGTAAATGATACTTTACCAATTGCTGCATGAACAATACCTGTTTTATCTACTTTAAAATCTATCTTACCTGCTTTTACTTCAGTAACAGCTTTAGCCACATCCATAGTAACCGTTCCAGTTTTAGGATTTGGCATTAAGCCTCGAGGACCTAATACTCTACCTAAAGGACCTAATTTACCCATTACACTTGGCATGGTTATTATAACATCCACATCTGTCCAACCATTTTTTATTTTACCTAGGTATTCATCTAAACCTACGTAGTCTGCTCCAGCTTCTTTTGCTTCTGATTCTTTATCAGGAGTTACTAATGCTAAAACTTTTATGTCTTTACCTGTACCATGAGGAAGAGATACTACACCTCTAACCATTTGATTTGCTTTTTTTGGATCTACTCCTAAACGAACAGCCAAATCTACAGACGCATCAAACTTTGAGTTACTAATTTCTTTTACCAATGCTGAAGCTTCTTCAACGCTATAAAGTTTAGTTTTATCAATCTTTGATACTGCTTCTTTTTGCTTTTTTGTTAATCTTGCCATTTTTAAAAATTTTTAGATTAATTAGGGGATTGTCCACCTTTAACTTTAATACCCATAGACCTAGCAGTACCTGCTATCATTTTCATTGCAGATTCTACAGTAAACGCATTAAGATCAACCATTTTATCTTCAGCGATTGTTCTTACTTGATCCCAAGACACTTTTGCTACTTTAGTTCTATTAGGCTCACCAGAACCTTTTTTGGTTTTGGCTGCTTCTAATAATTGTGCAGCAGCTGGAGGAGTTTTGATTACAAAATCAAAAGATTTGTCTTTGTAAACAGTAATAGCAACAGGTAATATTTTACCTTGTTTATCTTGAGTTCTAGAATTAAATTGCTTACAGAACTCCATTATATTAACTCCAGCAGCTCCTAAAGCGGGTCCAACTGGTGGCGACGGATTCGCTACACCTCCCCTAACTTGTAGTTTAACTACTTTACTTACTTCTTTTGCCATTTTAATAATTTAGTTTGATATGACTTTAAAATTGGAAGCTTTAAAACATATCTATGTAATGTAACAATTATTATACTTTTTCAACTTGCATATAACTTAACTCCAATGGTGTTTTTCTTCCGAAAATCTTAACCATTACTTCAAGTTTACGCTTTTCTTCATTAATTTTTTCTATAGTTCCATCAAATCCGTTAAATGGACCATCAATAACTTTAACCGTTTCACCTTTTATAAAAGGAATTATAACATTTGAATCTGCTTGAAGCGCTAATTCATCGACTTTACCTAACATTCTGTTTACTTCAGATTGTCTTAATGGTACTGGATCACCTCCTTTTGTTTCCCCTAAAAAACCAATTACGTTTGTAATAGATTTAATAATATGAGGTATCTCACCACTTAAATTTGCTTGAATCATTATATAACCTGAGAAAAAGACTTTTTCTTTATGGACTTTCTTTCCGTTACGAATTTGTATTACTCTTTCTGTTGGGACTAAAACTTGTTCGACAAAATCTCCTAATCCCAATCTAGAAATTTCATTTTCTATATAGGTTTTAATTTTGTTTTCTTGCCCACTTACAGCTCTAACAACATACCATTTCTTTTCAATATTATTTTCTGACATTATTAAGTAAGCTTTTTATTTAATCCAGTTAAAATATTCTTTTATAACTCCACTGAAAACTGTATCAACACCCCAAATAGCTAAAGAAAAAATAATTGAAAATACAGCTACTAAAACTGTTAAACTCTGTGCTTCTGTCCAAGGAGTCCAAGAAACATGACTTTTTAATTCTTCAAAAGACTCTTTAATATAATTTATTATTCCTGTCATCTATTTTAAATTTTCATGGTTGAGAGGTTACCCTCGACTTCGCTCGGAACAAACTTCTCGCCTCGTGTTTTGTTTTGCACGGGTTGAGAGACTCGAACTCCCGACACCTGGTTTTGGAGACCAGTGCTCTACCAACTGAGCTAAACCCGTAAATATAAGTCAAGGTATTTCGAAAAATCGAAACACCTTCACTCTATATTACAAATTCTAATTTACTATAAAATCTCAGTTACCTGACCTGCTCCAACTGTTCTACCACCTTCTCTAATTGCAAAACGTAAACCAACATTCATAGCAATTGCTTGATGTAATTCTACAGTAATTGTTAAGTTATCTCCAGGCATAACCATTTCAACTCCATCAGGTAAAATAATATTCCCTGTTACATCTGTTGTACGCACATAAAATTGTGGTCGATAGTTATTATGGAATGGTGTATGACGTCCACCTTCTTCTTTCTTAAGGATATAAACTTCAGCTTTAAAATTAGCATGAGGAGTTACAGAACCTGGCTTACAGATTACCATACCTCTTTTAATTTCAGTTTTTTCAATTCCTCTTAATAAGATACCTACATTATCTCCAGCTTCTCC
Organism: Bacteroidota bacterium; assembly: GCA_003650305.1. Taxonomy (GTDB): domain Bacteria; phylum Bacteroidota; class Bacteroidia; order Flavobacteriales; family Flavobacteriaceae; genus PRS1. Next base: position 24,046 of record QMOV01000019.1, read on the forward strand.
TCTATCTAATATTTTACGGAACATCTCAACACCTGTAACTACAGAAGTTAATTTTTCTGCTCCCATACCAATAATATCTACAGAATCTCCAGTATTTGCAACACCAGTTTCTATACGACCTGTTGCTACAGTACCACGCCCTGTGATAGAGAATACATCTTCAATAGGCATTAAAAAATCTTTTTCAATATCACGTTTTGGTAATTCAATCCAAGTATCAACAGCATCCATTAATTCTATTACTGAATTTTCCCATTTTTCTTCTCCGTTAAGTGCTCCGAGAGCAGAGCCAACTATTACAGGAGTGTTATCTCCATCATAATCATAGAAAGACAATAACTCTCTAATTTCCATTTCAACAAGTTCTATTAATTCTTCATCATCAACCATATCCACTTTATTCATGAATACAACTAATCTAGGAATACCTACTTGACGACCTAATAAGATATGCTCTCTTGTTTGAGGCATTGGTCCATCTGTTGCAGCTACAACAATAATAGCACCATCCATTTGGGCAGCACCAGTAACCATATTCTTCACATAATCTGCGTGACCTGGACAGTCAACATGTGCGTAATGACGAGTTTCAGTTGCATACTCAACGTGAGCTGTATTAATTGTAATACCTCTTTCTTTTTCTTCTGGTGCGTTATCGATTTGGTCAAAACCTGTAACTTCAGAAAATCCTTTTTTAGCCAATACTGTAGTAATAGCAGCTGTTAAAGTTGTTTTACCGTGATCAACGTGTCCAATTGTACCTATGTTTAAGTGCGGTTTGGAACGATCAAAATGTTCTTTTGCCATGATTTAAAATTTAATCTTTAGTTATATAATAATATTAGTGTTCAATTTTTAATAATTTAAAAGAGCCAATGACGGGATTTGAACCCGTGACCTCTTCCTTACCAAGGAAACGCTCTACCCCTGAGCTACACCGGCTAAAAATTAGAGCGGCGATCACGCTAGGGCGTGACGACATTTAGCTTTTTGAGCGGGAGACCGGGTTCGAACCGGCGACATTCAGCTTGGAAGGCTGACGCTCTACCAACTGAGCTACTCCCGCATTTTAATTCTGAATTCAAAATTCAAAATTCTGAATTTTATCTGTGGGGAGAGCAGGATTCGAACCTGCGAAGGTGAAACCAACAGATTTACAGTCTGTCCTCGTTGGCCGCTTGAGTATCTCCCCAATAAAAATTCACTCTTTAAAAGAACTCGAGCCGATGGAGGGACTCGAACCCACGACCTGCTGATTACAAATCAGCTGCTCTAGCCAGCTGAGCTACATCGGCTTTTCTTCACTTTTTTGTAATAAAAAAGTCCGCTATTTCTAACGGACTGCAAATTTAGATATTTATTTTTTGAATCAAAACATTTTTTAAGAAATTTTCTCTATTAATATGTTCTAAATTTTTCTTTGCGTTTTTTCAATTGTCTTCCTAATGAATTAACTGCGGAATCTGCTCCTTCTTCAAAGGTTTTGCAAACTTTTTTTATTACAAAACTATCACCTGGAACGCTTATTTTTGCTTCAAATATTTTATTCTGCTTATTACTTGTATTTTCTAATTTTAAAAGCACATCAGTTTTTATGACTTTATCATAATATTGTTCCAATTTATCCATTCTTTGTTGGATAAAATCAATTAGTTTTTGGTCTGCATTAAAGTTAACGGATTGTGTGTTTACTTTCATCTTCTACTTTTTTTGGTTAGACAATAATTTTATGGGATTATTTATTTCTTGGGTGTGTTTTAGCATAAATTTTTTTTAGTTCAGCAATACTATTATGTGTGTAAATTTGAGTTGCAGCCAAACTGGAATGACCTAGTAATTCTTTTACAGCATTTAAATCGGCACCTTGATTAAGCAAGTGAGTCGCAAATGAGTGCCTTAATATATGTGGACTCTTTTTTACTTTTGTAGATGCTTTACTAAAATAATCATTTATTATTCGGTAGACAAGAGTTTCATAAATTTTAACTCCTTTTTTAGTTAAAAACAAATACGCTTTATCATTGATAGTTTGGAGTTTTTGTCTTTTAATTAAATACCCTTTTATAGTTTCTATAACTGTATTTAATAACGGTAAAAGCCGTTCTTTATTTCTTTTTCCTAATACTTTAAGTGTGTGATTGGATACATCTATATCTACGAGTTTTAACTGCACTAATTCTATACGTCTAATTCCTGTTGAATAAAAAAGTTCAATTATAAGTTTATCTCTAACACCTTCAAAAGAATCATCGAAATTTAAATCATTTAAAACTGAATTAATTTCGTTTTCTGAAAATGGTATTTGTATTTTTTTACTCGTTTTTAATGCTTTGTGCTTTGCTAATGGATTTACTTTTAAGCTATCTACTTTTAGCAAAAATTTATAATAGGTGTTGAGTGAAGATATTTTTCTGTTAATACTTCTGTTTGCTATACCATTTTCAACAAGAAAAATAATCCAACTTCTAATTTGAGAATAATTAACAGCTTTAATATTTATTTCATCAAATTGTTCTTGATTGAATTTTTGAAAACTTTCTAAATCTGTTTGATATGCATTTATGGTAAGTGGAGAATATTTCTTTTCTAATAAAAGATAATCTGTAAATGGTTTAAACAACATATACTATTATTAACTAAATGTTTTATAAAAATACAAAACTATTGAGTATAGAGTATAAAAAAATCCCACAATTACTTGTGGGATTTTAAATTATAATTTTAGACGCCTTTAAATTTCTTCAGCATCTCTTAATCGCTGTATGTATTGCGCTTTTTGAATTTGTGCTCTACGTGAAACTGAAGGTTTAGTAAACTGTTTACGTGTTTGTAAAGACCTTTTTGTACCAGTTTTATCAAACTTTCTTTTAAAACGTTTTAACGCTCTATCTATATTTTCTCCTTCTTTAATTGGTATTATTAACATAGTGTCTTAACCTCCTCTCTTTTAGAATTTTCGTTCCGATAATTATCGGGGTGCAAATATATTACTAATTATGAATTAAATCACAACTATTCAAAAAAAATATTTACTACTTTAAAATATCTCTTGCTATTACTAATTTTTGAATTTCGGTTGTGCCTTCTCCAATAGTACAGAGTTTAGAGTCTCTATAAAATTTCTCCACAGGAAACTCTTTGGTGTATCCATATCCACCATGAATTTGTACAGCTTCGTTTGCAATTTTTACACAAACTTCACTCGCATACATTTTTGCCATAGCACCAAGTTTGGTCATGCTTTCTCCAGCATTTTTTTTTGATGCTGCTTTGTGAAGCAATAACTCTGATGCTTCTATTTCGGTTGCCATATCTACCAATTTAAACGATATGCCTTGAAAACTAGAAATTGGTTTTCCGAATTGTACGCGTTCTTTTGAATATTTAAGCGCAGCTTCATATGCTCCTTTAGAAATCCCTAAAGACAATGCACCTATAGAAATTCGTCCACCATCTAAAACTTTTAGTGATTGAATAAAGCCATCGCCTTCTTTACCCAACATATTGTCTTTATGTATGCGACAATTATCGAAAATAAGTTCAGCTGTTTCACTCGCTCTCATTCCTAATTTATCTTCCTTTTTTCCTGAACTAAATCCTAGTGTTCCTTTTTCAATCACAAAAGCAGTCATACCATGCGAATCTCCCTTTTCTCCTGTTCTGGCAATTACAACAGCTATGTCTCCACTTATACCATGTGTAATAAAGTTTTTAGCTCCATTTAATACATAATAATCTCCATCTTTTTTTGCAGTAGCATTCATTCCTCCTGCATCACTTCCTGTATTATGCTCGGTAAGTCCCCAAGCACCAATCCATTCGGCAGATGCTAATTTTGGCAACCATTTTCTTTTTTGCATTTCATTACCAAAATAAAATATGTGTCCTGTACATAATGAATTGTGTGCCGCAACTGACAATCCTATTGATGGATCTACTTTAGATATTTCCTCAATTATTGAAATATATTCGTGGTAACCTAAACCAGAACCTCCATATTCTTCAGGAATAAAAACTCCCATGAATCCCATTTTTCCAGCCTTTTTAAAAACCTCAACAGGAAAAGTTTGAGCTTCATCCCACTCCATAATATATGGGCGAATATGCTGTTCTGCAAACTCTTTAGCAGAAGCTGCAATCATTAATTGTTCTTCGGTATAGTTAAAATTCATTGTATATAATTTGGTCTTGCTAATCAAGGGTCAAATATAATTTAATTATCTCAATTTTATTTACTGGAAAGCCTTTTACTTTTGTTAATTCTTCAAACGTTTTATATCCTTCACGCAATGTTCTTTGCTCAATAATCTCGTAAGCTAATTCGTAATCTATATGCTGAATTATTACCAACTCATCTCTTGTTACAGTATTAAGATTATACTTAACGATTTGCCTTGGCGTTTTTACTGTAAATTGGTTTAAAACGCGTTCTATAACTTCGGGGGTTAAGCCGTAAATATCCTGAAGCTGTACATCGGCAATAAATCCTCCAACAAATTTGTTTCTATAATTAATAATTCGCTCTGAAAGTTTTTCGCCTATGCCATTTACTTTTCGTAATTGACTAACTGTAGCTGTGTTTAAATCAATTTTTTCAGAATAACTTTTTGGAGCGTTATTATCTAGATAAGTAAATGATTTAGGTTTAGGGTTTGTAACCCATTCTGGAAATTTAAAATAAGGCGAAATGCTATTGAGGAAAGAGTCTGAAACTTTGGTTACGTTTTGAAATTCTTTAGCAGAGTTCACAAATTTGTTTTGCACTCTAAACTTGAGCAATCTATCAATCTCTTCATTGGTCATTCCTAATGTATATCCTTTATAATCTGTAATATAATTTGGATTAAAAGGATAAATTTTCGGTTTACGATTCTCGATTTCTATCAATTGTAAAGAATCTATTTCTTGCTGAAATAATTGAAATTTTTTTTGATTTACAACTGCATCTTCTGAAGAAATCCCGATAGCTATCGGGACAACAAAAAAATAAACCCCTTGAAAAATGATGATGAGCAGTAACAACAAAAAAATCCCACTTCGTTGTTTTTGAGTAAACTTGAAATGGGAATTCATACAATACTATATTAAATTATGCCTTTTTGGCTTTTATGGCTTTCATATATTTTGCAAGTTCTTCTTTTACTTTAGGCGCTAAAAGCACAAGCCCAATCATATTTGGTACCATCATTGCAAAAATCATTGCATCTGAAAAACCGATTACTGAACCTAAACTTGCAGCAGCACCAATTATTACAAAACCACAGAACATAATTTTATATGCATATTCCATTTTCTTTGTTCTACCAAATAAATATGCCCAACCTTGAAAACCATAATAAGACCAGGAAATCATGGTGCTAAAAGCAAATAAAACCACAGCAACAGTAAGCACGTAAGGGAACCAAGAAATAGCAGACTCAAAAGCTCCAGAAGTTAATAAAATTGCATCAGCATCATTTAATCCTGAATTAGATGCTGTTACATTTCCTGTAATTATAAGCACTAATGCTGTCATTGTACATACAACAACAGTATCAATAAATGGTTCTAGTAAAGCTACCATACCTTCAGATGCGGGATGCTTTGTTTTTACAGCAGAATGCGCAATAGATGCAGAACCTATTCCAGCTTCGTTTGAAAATGCAGCTCTCCTAAATCCTTGAACCAACACTCCAATAGCACCACCTGCAACACCTTCTGGGCTAAATGCACCATTAAAAATTTGCATAAAGGCATTACCAATCATATCGTAATTCGCGAAAATTACGAATAATGATGCAGCAACATAAATAACAACCATAAATGGCACAATCTTATCTGTAACTTTTGCAATTTTTTTAATCCCTCCAATAATTACTATCCCAACTAATATGGCCATGATTAAACCAAAAAGCCATCCTCTTCCGTGAAAAAAGGAAGCTTCTCCTCCTGTAATATTTTCAACCAATTGGAATGCTTGATTTACTTGAAACATATTTCCGCCACCAACAGATCCACCAATAACAAAAACCGCAAACAAACCTGCTAAAATTTTTCCTAATCTGCCAAGACCTTTTGCCTTAAGCCCTTTGGTGAGGTAATACATTGGACCTCCATAAACTGTTCCGTCTTCGGCTATATCTCTATATTTTACACCAAGTGTACATTCTACAAACTTTGATGCCATTCCTAAAAATCCTGCTACAATCATCCAGAACGTTGCTCCTGCTCCACCAATAGATACTGCAATTGCAACACCTGCAATATTACCTAAACCAACCGTTGCAGATAATGCCGCAGTTAATGCTTGAAAATGCGACACTTCTCCTTCATGTCCTTCAACTCTAATTGTATCTGGATTGTCGCCATCGTCTGTAAATACAGTATCTGCTACTTCCACATTGTGATCATCTCTTCCTTCTAAATCGTCATATTTTCCTCTAACAATATTTATTGAAGTAAAAAATCCTGTAAAATTTATCAACTTATAATAGAATGTGAAATATGTTGCACCTAATATTAATGGGAACAGTACCCAATACACTTTAATTTCTTCGGTAAAAGATATTTGATAAAAAATAAAATTTACGAACCATCCTGTGGCACTACCAAAAACTTGATCTATTCTTTCGTCAATTCCAACTTCTGTTACTTCTTGAGCAAATGTTAGTATTGGCAATATTAAAGTGAAAATCGAGAGAAGATATTTCTTCATAATAATAAATGTTAGTTAGTATTTTTTCGAGAAAATTAAAATTAAAGACAGCAAGATGCTAAAAATAAATGAGTTTTTAAAAGTAAACTATCAATTTAACTCAATTTATATTATATAATGAAGTGAGTTTTAGGATTTGCACTGTTTTTATAAATCGAAAACTGAA
>QMOV01000020.1 GCA_003650305.1 Bacteroidota bacterium
TCACATGTGTTGACCGAAATATTAAGTGATGCTGATATGCAAAAACCTTCCATACGTTTTTCGTTTAGTATTTATAATACCAAGGATGAGGTTGACTATGTAGTTGGTGTGTTGAAAGAACTAATATAACTTTTCATTGTACTATGAAAAAGAATTTTATTAAAAATGTAATTTCATGCCTTCATGCGAATCTACAAAACCTAAGTTTTTATAAAATGATATCGCTTTTGGGCGCTTTTTATCTGTAGTTAGTTGTAATACATGAGCTTTACGTTGTTTGGCTCTGCTAATTGCCCATTCAAACAATTGTTTGCCTAATCCTTTGCCTCTAAAATTCTTTCGTATTCTAACAGCTTCAATTTGTGCTCTTATACCACCTTGATAGGTTAGATACTGAATAAAAGAAAGCTGTAATGTTCCTATAATTTTTAAAGCTTCATTCTCTACAACAATCAATTCTTGGTTTGAGTCTGAATTAATATTTTTAAAAGCATTGATATAAGATTCTGGTAATGGCTCTTGATAGTTTTCCCTAAGTTTCCCTAGTTTATCATCGGCAATTAATTGTACAATAAAAGGGACGTCTTTTTCTGTAGCTTTTCTAAATATCATTGTATTAGATTAAAATCGCATTCCAACACGTACATTAAAAACTCTTGGAGTTAAGAAATTTGGTATAGCAAATTGACGTTTTGTGTACACATCTCTTACCCAAGTATTGGTAATGGAGTTTTGCACATCGAACATATTAAAGATTTCGAAACCAAGTGTTAGCTCTTTAAAATTTCGTTTCCAACCATTAGTAGAAGGTTTTTTTACATCAACTAATACATACGAAATACCTAAATCGGCACGTTTGTAATCCCGTAATCTGTTTTGAAACACATAAGGATCTGCATAACTAGGTGATCCTCCTGGAACTCCTGTATTATACACCAAGTTAAGATACATTTTTAAATCTGGAATATTTGGTACATAATCCTGAAAGAGAATTCCAAATTTTAGGCGTTGGTCTGTAGGTCTTGCAATAAAACCTCGATTATCTATGTTTTCTTCGGTTTTTAGATACCCAAAACTAAACCACGATTCTGTTCCTGGCACAAATTCGCCATTAAGTCTTAAATCTAAACCATAAGCATAGGCTTCAGCATTATTCCTAGCTCTATATCGAATACGAACATTCTCGACAGTATAAGGATTAACATCTGTTAGTTTTTTGTAATAGGCTTCTGCAACAAATTTAAATGGTCTGTTCCACATCGTTAAACTATATTCGTTTCCTAATACAATATGAAACGATTTTTGCGCTTTTACATTTGGTCTTACTATTCCTGAAGAATCGCGTAATTCTCTATAAAAAGGAGGTTGATAATATAAGCCTCCACTAATTCTAAACAATACATCTTTATCCCAATCTGGCTTAATGGCCAACTGAACTCTTGGACTAAATACCGTTTGTGTTTCACTTTCAATACCATCTCCATTTACAGTCCAATTATGCACTCTTATTCCAGCATTATAAAATACTTCATGGTTACCAAGTGTAGAGCGTTTGCTCCATTGAGCATAGGCTTGTAATCTATCAATTTGTGTATTGTTTGTAGCTCTAATATTTTGAAAAGGTACTAAAGGTCCTTCAAATGCTTCGTAAGGTTGCTCATTAAAAGCATCAATACTTGGTGGATTAATAGAGAATCCTGCCGAATCGATAACTTCCCATTCTACTATACGATCTCTAATATCTTCGTGAGTATATTTAAGAGACCATTCAAAATTATGTTCTTCAACCTTATAATTTCCTTTGTGTTCAACTGTATAAATAAGTGCGTCTAAATCGTTTCTGGCATGGTTGAGTTGTGAGCCTATACCTTCGCTAAATTCTACTTCACCTAAATCTTCGCTTCCAATATTACTGTTTACTTCACCAAGTCTATATTGAGCTAGAATATCGAAATACTCTTCTTCTCTTGTGTTGTAAGTTGAAGTAATGAGTTTTAAAGTTAAATCATCGTTAACAAAATAAGTACCTTTAAAAGCTCCAAAATACGTTTGGTACTCATCTTTTTCCTGACCTTCATAAAACACCAATAATGCCAAAGGATCAGCTAAAGTGCCAAAATTGGTTTGTCTTGTTTGTGGTTCGTAATGATATTGGTTAATTGAAGCATTGCCCAGAAAACTTAAATGAAATTTATCAGAAAATTTATAAGTTAAATAGGTTTGAAAATCAACGAATTTTGGGTCATAATTAGTTTCAGTTTCTTTTGCTGTTACCAACAAGCTATTGTCACGATAACGTAAGCCAATTATTCCAGATAATTTAGAATCTTTTGAAACACCTTCGGCAGAAACACTTCCACCTAAAAGACTTAAATCTGCTTTAACGCCAAATTTTATAGGATTTCTATAAGTGATATCTAAAACTGAAGATAATTTGTCGCCATATTTTGCTTGAAATCCACCAGCCGAAAAATCTACGTTTTGCACCAAATCGCTATTTACAAAACTTAAACCTTCTTGTTGTCCTGAACGAATTAAAAAAGGACGATAGACTTCTATGTCGTTCACATAAACCAAATTTTCGTCAAAATTGCCACCTCTAACCGAATATTGTGTACTCAACTCGTTAGAAATATTAACGCCAGGAAGTGTCTTTAAAATATTTTCAATACCTGGTTGCGCACCTTTTATAGTTCTAATAAGTTCAGGATCTATTGTTGTTACTCCTTCAACGCGTTTACGTTCGTTACCTATAACCACAACAGTTGCAATTTGTTCTATTTCTAGATTCATAACAGGATTAAACTCAAATTCCTCTCCATTTTTTAAGTTAAAAATCGCACTTATTTTCTTGTAACTTAAATGTGTAAATACGACAGTAACTTCTTTATTTGCTGGGATTTTTAATAAGTAAAAACCATTTGAATTTGTAGCTGTACCTTCATTGCCTATGCTTATGTTAATGTTAGGAATTGGAGCATTGTTTTCGTCTAGAATAACGCCTTTTAATGTTGCGGTTTGTGCTAAGCTTAATATTGGAATTAAGACGAATAGAAATTGAAAAAGGCAAAATTTATTTTTCAAATGTCTGGATTTTATTTTCTAAAAAAGATTGTTTCAAATGTAGAACTATTTCCAACATTATCGGTAACAATTATTTTTAAATTATTCTTTGTATCTGTGATTACATTATCGTTAAAATCGTGCGTCAATAAATTCTTTTTTGCATCATACTCCATTAAAATCCATTTTCCGTTAACGGTTGCTCTGTAATTTTTTATTCCGGAAATTTCATCTTTCACTTTCACTTTTAAATAACGATACTTGCTTAACCATTTGCCTTCTTTAAAGTTAACAGGTTTAATTTCTGGATCTTCTGTGTCAACTCCTAAAACGTAAGTGTCTAAAATTTTGGATCTGGCACTTAATAGATTTCCTTTTTTGGTTGTTGATGTATATGCTAAATAATTTTTATAATAACCAACAAGTCTTGCAATAAAAAGTTTGTCTTTATCTGCTTCTGTATAGTTACTAATGTCATAACTAATTGTAAAATATTTTTGTGCTGAAACTGTTGGTCTATGTAATGTTAATGTATCGTTATTTACTCTAAAATCTATAAAGAAATCGTCATAAAATGTGTTTGATGGAAAATACACCGAAACATTTTGTTCTTTTAAATTAGTAACTTGATCTGCATAAACATAATGATCTGTAATTTCATCTTTTTTATAAGTTATGTTATTACTATTTTCTCCAGCAATAGGAATAGTTAGCCATGTATCGTTACCTTTAAAATCTTTTATTCTTACTTTATAAATAGAAGCAGTACTGTCTTCGACATTAATATAACCATTTTCGTCAACGGATTTATAAAGACTTAATGGATTATTTGGTTGAACAAAAAGTTTTTGAATACGAGATTTATTGTTTTTAAAATGAGCATAGTCAATTAAACGATTAAGATGTTTGGTTTCGTTAAAAGAAAAACGTTTAAAATCTATTTCAAAGTTTTTATTACCATTAAAAAAAGTTTGAATATTACTCACCCCATTTTTATTTGCAGCTAAATCTTGCCTATCGTAGGTGATAATTCCAAATCCTATTTTGCCGAATGCTTTAATATTTTCAACAGTATAATTACCATTAGTTTGAGGAATTAACCTAAGTTTAGTTTTTTTGTTAGTTTGATTAACATGTGATTTTTCGTCTATTGGATAAGCATAAACACCTAAAATAGTTGGTCTCTTTGTGTCTTTAATATCAATTCCAAAAAGCATAGGATTTATTGGTCTTTCACTTTTATCCCTAATTTCAAAATGTAAATGCGGAGCACTAGAACCGCCAGTATTACCACTAAAAGCTATAATCTCGTCAGTATCAATTAATAATTCTACAACAGTAGGAAAAAGTTCTATTTCAAAAGTTTCCTTTTCGTATTGAATCTTCTTAACGTAAGCTTCAATTTTAGGAGAAAATTTCTTCAAATGAGCATAAACAGTAGTGTAACCATTTGGATGTGTAATGTATAATGCCTTGCCATAACCCCAATGCGAAATTTTTATTCTGCTTACATATCCCTTTGCCGCAGCAAACACTTTTAAGCCTTCGCGCTGTTGAGTTTTTATATCTAATCCCGAATGAAAATGGTTAGAGCGTAACTCGGCAAAAGTTCCAGAAAGCACTAAAGTAACATCTAAAGGACTGCGAAAGTAATCTTGCGGATATGGATTTTGTGTAGTAGCAAGTTGCGTAAAAATTAATAAAATGAAGATGAATCTGTTTCGCATAAATTAAGATATTAGTGCTAAAATATTAATTTGTAAGTAATATGCAAAGTGAATTACAAATACTAAGCCATAATATTATAATGAGTTGATTATTAAGTTCTTTTAAAATATACTTAAAAACAATTGTTATTTATAATTTGGTATGTTAACTTTGTGTAATAAGTATTGAATTTATTAAATGAGTAATATTGAGACTATTGTAGATTCTTTAGAGAACAGAATTAACAAAGTGTTGCATAAACTAGAAGTTTTAAAGCAAACAAATGTAAAATTAAAAGACGATGTTGCATTATCTCAAAGTAAATTATCCGAACAGGAAGAATTAATAAGCTCTTGGGAAGAAAAATATGAAACACTCAAATTTGCGAATTCTATACTTGGTAGTAACGAGAGTAAAAAAGAAACAAAGCTTAAAATAAATGCATTAATAAGAGAGATTGATTATTGTATTTCTCAATTATCTGAATAATGCTACATAGTATTAAATGGCAGAAAAGCTTAAAATAAAGCTATCTATAGCTAATAGAGTATATCCTTTAACAATAGAGCCAAGTCAAGAGGAAGGATTACGAAAAGCTGCTCTGCAAATTGATACTATGATTAAACAGTTTGAGCAAAGTTATTCTGTGAGAGATAAGCAAGATGTATTAGCAATGTGTGCTTTACAATTCGCATCTCAAACCGAACAGAAAACAATAGATAAAGATAATTTAAGTGAAGAAGTTGAATTTAAACTAAACACTTTAGATCAACTATTAAAGGAACATTTAAGTTCTTAAGTTCTTTAAAATAAATATAGGTTACTGCCTGCATTAGTTATTTTTTTTGATAAACTCAACGTTAATTCTTTAAAAAGGGTGAGTTTAAGTTGTAAAAGCGTGCTGTCTTGCTACAGATACTTGATCAGCTTGTTAGCCCTAAACTTGTTTTTAAGGAGTTTGTACAAAACCACAACTATTGCAGGCTTTTTTTATAAACTAACTAAATATTAAAGATGGATACTAATACAATTTTATTAATTGTTGGAGCAGCTATATTAGGTGTAGTAATAGGATTTGGGATTACTAAAATACTAGAGAAAAATAATGCATCTAAACTGATAAAAAACGCAAAAAGAGAATCGGCTAATATTATCAAAGATGCAAATCATGATGGAGAAGCTATAAAAAAAGATAAAATTCTTCAAGCAAAAGAAAGATTTATAGAGCTAAAGTCAGAACATGAAAAAGTAATTTTATCAAGAGATAAAAAAATGGCTGAAGCCGAAAAACGTACAAGAGATAAAGAATCTCAAATATCATCCGAACTCAATAAAAATCAAAAACTTAATGTTGATATTGAGGAGAAAATTAAAAATTATAATTACCGTTTAGATTTTTTAGAAAAACGTAAAGAAGAAGTTGAAAAAGTGCATAAAAGGCAAATTCAACAGCTTGAAGTTATTTCGAGTTTATCTGCCGAAGATGCTAAATCACAATTAATTGAGTCTTTAAAAGGTGAAGCAAAGAATGATGCAATGACATACATTCAGGAAAAGATGGAAGAAGCTAAACTTACTGCGCAGCAAGATGCAAAAAAGATCATAATTAATACCATACAACGTGTAGGAACCGAAGAAGCAGTAGATAATTGTGTGTCTGTTTTTAATATTGAATCCGACGATATTAAAGGAAGGATTATTGGAAGAGAAGGCCGAAATATTCGTGCTATTGAAGCTGCAACTGGAGTAGAAATTATTGTTGATGATACTCCTGAAGCAATTATTTTATCTTGTTTTGATTCTGTAAGAAGAGAAATTGCACGTTTATCGTTGCATAAACTGGTAACCGACGGAAGAATACATCCTGCAAGAATAGAAGAAATTGTAAAGAAAACCCAAAAACAAATTGAGCAGGAAATTATTGAAGTTGGTAAGCGTACAGTTATAGATTTAGGAATTCATGGTTTAAACCCTGAATTAATTAAAATGGTAGGTCGAATGAAATACCGTTCGTCTTACGGACAAAATTTATTGCAACATTCAAGAGAGGTTTCTAAATTATGTGGTATTATGGCTGCCGAATTAGGATTAAATTCTAAAATAGCCAAGCGTGCAGGATTATTGCATGATATTGGTAAAGTGCCAGATGCCGAAGCAGATATGGAAACTCCTCATGCCATTTTAGGTATGCAATGGGCTGAAAAATTTGGAGAAAAATCTGAAGTCTGTAATGCAATTGGTGCGCATCATGATGAGATAGAAATGAAATTTTTATTATCTCCAATTGTACAAGTTTGCGATGCTATTTCTGGAGCGCGACCAGGAGCAAGACGACAAGTATTAGATTCTTATATTCAACGCTTAAAGGACCTGGAAGATATTGCATTTGGATTTACAGGAGTTAAAAAGGCATACGCAATTCAAGCTGGTCGTGAGTTACGTGTTATTGTTGAAAGCGAAAAAGTAAGCGATGATAAAGCAGCAAATTTATCGTTTGAAATTTCTCAAAAAGTACAAACAGATATGACTTATCCAGGACAAGTTAAGGTTACTGTAATAAGAGAAACCAGAGCTGTGAATATTGCGAAGTAGTTGGTTGTTAATTTGTTTGTTGTAAAGTTGTTTTGTTTTGCGCTAGGAATATGCTAATATTCATATTGTGTTTACTGAACACTGCTTACTCATTTCCTCGGATGAAATTTATTCACAACATCCTTTAAATGGCTTTTATCTACGTGCATATAAATTTCGGTGGTGGTAATGCTTTCATGCCCTAGCATAAGTTGTATGGCTCTTAAATCGGCACCATTTTCTAATAAGTGTGTAGCAAAAGAATGCCTAAAAGTATGTGGTGATATGGTTTTATGGATGCCTGCTTTTTCGGCTAATTGTTTTACAACAGTAAAAATCATTGCACGAGAGAGCTGTTTTCCTCTTCTGTTCAAAAATAAAGTGTCTCGATATGCTTCAATAATTGGTATATGAGTTCTAATTTCATTTTTATAAATAGAAATATATTTTTGTGTAGAATTTCCAATGGGTACAAAACGTTGTTTATCTCCTTTTCCTGTAACTTTAATAAAACCTTCATCGAAAAATAAATCAGAAATTTTCAAATTAGTTAATTCGCTAACTCGTAATCCACAACTGTAAAGCGTTTCAATTATGGCACGATTGCGTTCGCCTTGAGGTTTGCTTAAATCTATAGCAGAAACAATTTTATCAATCTCTTGAATGGTTAATGTGTCTGGTATCTTCCTTCCAATTTTGGGTGATTCAATTAGTGCTAAAGGGTTGGTTGTTCTGTAATCTTCAAAAATTAAATAGTCGAAAAAACTTCTTAATCCAGAAATTAATCGTGATTGTGATCTTGCATTTAGTTCTTTAGCTATTGTGTAAATAAATTGCTGTATGGTTTCAGAATCTATTTTAATGGGAGAAACTTCAATATTATTATCTTCCAAATACAAAATCATTTTTTTTACATCTTGTTTATAACTATGTATAGAGTTTTGAGATAGACCTCGCTCAATCTTTAGGTAGTGATTATAATCTTGTAATGCTTGAGCCCATTTCATGGTCACAAAAATAGCACAAATAGATTACTATTTAGAAGTAAAAAGCATAAGAAATACTTTCTATTTATAAATAATAATGACCAAAGATTTTGCATTTTTGACCTGAAAACACTAGCTTTATAATTATTAACCAATTAAAAACTAACATATTATGAAAAAATTATTATTAATTACTGTACTCGCAGGTTTAACTTTGGCGAGTTGTGCTACTACTCCAAAATTTGGAGTGAGGGCAGGAGCTAATTTTGCTTCAATTAATGGAGATGATGCTGATAGTTTTGAAGGTAAAACAGGATTCCACATTGGAGCTGTTGCAGAAATGGAGGTTTCTGAGAAATTTGCTGTACAACCTGAAGTGTCATTTTCTTCTCAAGGAGCAGATTATTCAGAGAGTATGTACACAGGTTCATATAACTTAAATTATGTGAATGTGCCAGTAATGGCTAAATTTAAAGTTGCTGAAGGATTTAGTTTGGAAGCTGGACCACAAGTAGGGTTTTTATTATCTGCAAAAGATAAATTTGATGGAGAAGGAGGTTCTGGTGATGAAGATGTTAAGGATGTGACTAAAGGTATTGATTTTGGAGTAAACTTAGGAGTGGGTTATGAACTAGAAAGTGGCTTAAATTTTGGTATACGTTATAACTTAGGTCTTTCTGAACTTAATGACTTTGGTGATTTATCTGGAAATGAAAGTTGGAAAAATGGAGTTATTCAGTTATCTGTTGGATTTTTCTTTTAATTTTCTTATTAGTAATAATTTGGAAGGGAAGCAATTGCTTCCCTTTTTTATATGCCTTAAATTTTAATATCTTTACCTTATGAAAAAATTAATCATTATAAATGGTCCTAACTTAAATTTGCTTGGTAAACGTGAACCCAAAATTTATGGAAGCTTAACTTTCACAGAATTTTTAAGTGAGATAAAAGAAAAATACTCAAGTTTTCAAATAGATTATTTTCAATCTAATATAGAAGGAGAACTCATTGATAAATTGCATGAGGTAGGTTTTACATATGATGGTATTATTTTAAATGCAGCAGCTTACACACATACTTCAGTAGGAATTGGAGATGCTGTTAACGCTATTGAAACTCCAGTTATAGAAGTGCACATTTCTAACACATATTCCAGAGAAGAGTTTAGACACAAATCTTATATTTCAGCAAATGCTAAAGGTATAATACTTGGTTTTGGATTGCAGAGTTATGAGTTGGCTATTCAGAGTTTTCTTTAAAAAGACCACTAACTTCGTTCATTGTTTGATATGAGATTGCTCGCGTTGCTCTCTTATAGATATTAGACTTTCAACATAAACTAAAAAGTTCCAGAAATTTCTGGAACTTTTTGTCTAATGTCTAGTATCTAAAAGCTTACAAAGTAAGCGGTCTAGCATCTTCTACAAATGAATCACTTCATCATAAGCATCAGCAACTGCTTCCATAACAGCTTCGCTCATTGTTGGGTGAGGATGTACGGCTTTTAGCACTTCGTGCCCTGTAGTTTCTAGTTTTCGTCCTAAAACAGCTTCAGCAATCATATCTGTTACACCAGCACCAATCATGTGGCAACCTAACCATTCGCCATATTTAGCATCAAAAATCACTTTTACAAAACCGTCTTTTGTGCCTGCAGCACTTGCTTTTCCTGAGGCAGAGAATGGAAATTTACCAATTTTTATATCGTAACCTTCTTCTTTGGCTTGTGCTTCGGTTAAACCAACACTTGCTATTTCAGGAGAACAATAGGTGCAACCTGGAATGTTTCCATAATCTAAAGCTTCTACATGTTGTCCAGCAATTTTTTCGACACATAAAATACCTTCAGCAGAAGCCACGTGAGCCAATGCTTGTCCAGTAGTTACATCTCCAATAGCATAGTAACCAGGAATATTGGTTTGGTAATAATCGTTTACTAAAATTTTATCTCTATCTACTGCAATACCAACATCTTCCAGCCCAATATTTTCGATATTAGATTTTATGCCAACAGCAGACAAAATGATATCTGCTTCAATAATTTGGTCTCCCTTTTTAGTGTTTACTGTGGCTTTAACTCCGCTACCAGAAGTATCAACCGAAGTGACTTCGGAAGAGGTCATAATTTTAATGCCACTTTTCTTGAAAGAACGTGCCAATTGTTTAGAAACGTCTTCATCCTCAAGAGGAACTACATTTGGTAAAAATTCAACAATAGTAACATCAGTTCCCATAGAATTGTAGAAATATGCAAATTCTACACCAATAGCACCAGAACCTACAACAATCATCGTTTTAGGTTGTTCTGTTAAAGTCATAGCTTCACGATAACCTATTACTTTCTTACCATCTTGAGGTAAGCTTGGTAGTTCTCTGGAGCGTGCTCCAGTTGCAATAATAATATGGTCTGCACTATATTCTTTACCATCTACATCAATCTTTTTACCGGTTTTAAGTGTACCAAAACCATTAATAACATCAATCTTATTTTTTTTCATTAAAAACTGAACACCTTTACTCATGCCATCTGCAACACCACGACTTCGTTGTACAACAGCATCAAAATCTTTATCGTAATCTTTTACTGATAATCCATAATCGTTAGCATGCTTTAAGTACTCAAAAACTTGGGCAGATTTTAAAAGTGCTTTGGTTGGAATACAGCCCCAATTTAGACAGACACCACCAAGATTTTCTTTTTCTACAACAGCTATTTTAAACCCTAATTGTGAAGCTCTAATAGCTGTAACATAACCTCCAGGGCCACTTCCTAAAACTATAATATCGTATTTGTTCATGTGTATTTTTTTAGTCGATTTTTGAAGCTACAAATTTACTAAACCAAATTAGAATAATAAATGATAGTCTATACTTTATTATAAATCATCTGTAAAATGTCGTCTGTCTTTTTTTTTACCAAACTTTTCTTTGTTATAAGCTGCAGATTTTCCTTTTGGAACTGATAATGATTGCCAATCGTTACCTTTAATCATTTTGCCAACATAAACAATTTGACCAATATGAAAAGCATAATGAGATAACTGCCTGTTAATTGCTTCAGTAACTGTGTGTCCTTGATTACGAATGTAAATTAGTTGTTTTAAATCGTTTTCATTTAACAATTTCATAGCTTTAAACAGACAATTCCATCCTTTTTCCCAAGCTATAATCATATCATTTTTTGTAGTATAGGGATCTTCAAATTCGGTATCGCGATGTCTCCAAGTTTTTTCGCCATCTTCAGTTAAAAAATTTGTCCAACGCGATAACATATTACCTACAATATGCTTTGTTATAATTGCAATACTGTTACTTTCTTCATTAAACTGCCATTGTATTTGTGTATCATTTAATTGCTCAAAAGTTTTGTCTCCAAGTATTTTATAATATTCAAATTGCTTTACAATGTTGTCTAGACAACTATTCATTTTTGTTAAAATCTATACTTACAGAATTTACACAAAAACGTTCTCCAGTTTCGGTTGGTCCATCATTAAAGACATGACCCAAATGACTGCCACAGTTAGAACAAACTATTTCGGTTTGCAACATGCCCTGAGATTTGTCAAGTATTCTATCTACTGTACCTTTAATAGCATCATCAAAACTTGGCCAACCACAATGTGCATCAAATTTACTGTCGCTTTCAAATAATTGCATATTACAAGCCGCACAATTGTAAGCTCCATTTTCAAAATGAAGGTTGTATTTTCCTGTATGAGGTAGCTCTGTGCCTTTATTCCTCAAGACTTTATATTGTTCTTCTGAAAGTTCAGAACGCCACTGATTTTCAGTTTTATCTATATTAAATTTACTCATTCTTTTTGGAAACAAATTTTAATGCAACTCCATTAATACAATGTCGCTTACCAGTTGTGTTTTTGGGGCCATCGTTAAATACATGACCAAGATGACTTCCACAAGTAGCACAATGTTCTTCTGTATAAGCAAAACCTAAATCATAATCTGTAGAAAATGCTACATTATTTTTTATTTCTCTGTCAAAACTAGGCCATCCAGATTTTGAATCATATTTATAATCACTTTCAAACAAAGGGGTTTTACAAGCTACACAAATATAAGTGCCTTTGTTATAATTATTATTTAGTGCACTAGAGAATTGACGTTCTGTTCCTGCTTCACGAAGCACATAATATTCTAGGTCGCTTAATTGTGCCTTCCATTCAGTATCTGATTTTGTGACAGGAAATACTTTTTGCTCTTTTTGTTGTTGTGCTGTAGAATTACTACTATAGAATATTAAGAATACTGTATATAGGATTAATTTCTTCATTGTTGAATAAAATTAAGTTATTTATATGAAGTAGTCGTTAAAAAATATAAAGTCTTATAAATTTTTGTAACTTATTTTCAGAATTGCTAGCCTTAATTTAAGACACTTTTAAGTAATAACTCATACTTTTTTATTAAATTGCTACACAAAATTTAGGATAATGAAGAAGATATATTTTTTTTTGTTGGGAATAGTGATAAGCTGTGCATTTCAAACTATTAATGCACAACAGATAGATCGCATACAGCGTGGTCAACGTGGTTATGTCCCTCCAGCAAGGTTGAGTAATGAAACGTATATAGAAACAAAAGATCCATATAGAGAGGCTAATATTATCCTGCCAAAATGTATTGAAGAATTTGAGTTAGATGCTTTTGAAAAGGAAGTTTTAAAAAATATGCTAATTAAGAAGTTTGAAAATCAAAATGTTATATTAAGCGATAAAAATAATAATCGTGAAACTCGAAGAAAGAAGATGCTTGATTTAGATAAGGATTTTTATAAAGAACTATCTTCTATTCTTACTGCAGAAGAAATTGAACAATTTAAAGTCATGGATTTTGTACAATCTAAAGAAGTGAAGAAAAAAAAGAAAAAGAATCGGCGTAAAAATAGAAAGACTTAATAAAAAAGAGGCGCATTTTATAAGCCTCTTTTTTTTATCTATATTTTGGTTAAAAATTAATTGAATGTTAAATAATTTAGCAACAGCTTTTTTTTTTAATTTTAAAACAAAAGAAAAATCGATATGAAAAATATGATTCTTTTATTAGTATTCTGGTTTGGATTTCAAAATATAAATGCACAAAAGCAGATTGCTATTTATTGGGATGTTTCATATTCTATGAAGGATAGGAAGATTGATCGAGAATTGCAATATCTTAATAACTATTTTAAGAAATACCAAGTGGCAAATGTTACGTTAGTTATGTTTAGTAACGATATTATTCTTAAAGAAACTTATGCTATAAAGGCAGGAAATTGGACGAATTTAAAGCAGGAGTTACAAAACACTATTTACGACGGAGCTACATCATTTTCCAACTTATTTAAGGATAATTTTGAGGAGTCTTTTTTATTTTCAGATGGAATTGAAAATCTAGATAAATTTAGACCACCAACAGATAAGCCTCTTCATATTATTTCTACTTTACCTTGTACTAATGCAGTTTATTTAAAATTAGCAGCCGATTTATCTTCGGGATCTTATGTGTATTTAAATAGTGAACTTGAGCAAGCTAATAAAATTGAAAAAATCGAGCAACTTTTTTCTGGCGAGCCTGAAGGTTATGTCACTGGAACAATTTCTGGAATAGAAGGTCCTTTAATTAACGTAAGTGTAATTAATAAAAATTCAAATCAAGGTATTGCTTCTAGTGCAGTAGGAACCTATAAGATTAAGGCAATAGAAGGCGATATATTGACATTTACATATTTAGGGAAAAAAACTGTAAATATTAGAGTAACCAAGGCAGATGTTTTTAATATTACAATGGGAGATATAGAAGAAA
The DNA here is from genome assembly GCA_003650305.1 of Bacteroidota bacterium. GTDB lineage: Bacteria > Bacteroidota > Bacteroidia > Flavobacteriales > Flavobacteriaceae > PRS1. The sequence continues at coordinate 14,133 of QMOV01000020.1, forward strand.
ATCTGGATGAAGTTGTAATTACTTCTGAAGTAAAAAAAGTAGAATTGGTAAATACAGGCAATAATAAGGTAGATAAAAAACGATTAGGATACTCCATTGAATCTATTGGTGAAGAAGAAATTTCAGGATTAGATACTGATGTTAAGTTAGCAGTTAAAGGACAGTTTGCAGGACTTGAAATACAAAATAATACGGCTCAAGATCGTGTAGATTTAAGTCAGTTTCTTGGTAGAGGTAAAAACATGACAATTACTGGCAATCAATATGGTTTAATAGTGCTTGATGGTGTACCTCTGGCCCAATCAAACTCTGGTGCTGGAGGTGGTTTTGTAAGTGACACTAGTTTCATTAATCCAGATATGATTGTAGATATTACCTATTTAAAAGGTCTAGCGGCTACTAATAAATATGGAGCTAAAGGCATGAATGGTGTTTTACTAATTACTACAAAAAATGCAGTTGGAGATAAAGCAAATAGAAAAAAGAAAAATAAATTAGGAACTACAGCAACTTATAGTGGCAATGCCCAACTTATTAGCGAGTTGCCTGAAGTGTCTTATATAAAGGTATTGAAAACTTCTAAAACTATTGACCAAGCTTTTCAAAATTACTTATTGCAAAGAGAACAACACGGTAATAAACCAGAATTCTACCTTGACACTTACGATTATTTTAGAGGATGGAATAGCGAGCTGTTATCTAAACGTGTGTTATCCAATGTTTATGAAATAGCGTTTAGCGATGTAAAAGCTTTAAGAGCACTTTCTTATAAACAGCAAGCTAACAGAAATTATAAAGATGCAGTTGTGACACTTAAAAGAGTGCAAAAATTAGAATCAAAACAATCGCAATCTTATAGAGATTTAGCTTTAGCAAATAATTATGCTGGAAACTATATCGAATCATTAAAAATATACGATAATATTGATAATAATCGAAGTGTAGGAAATATAGTTTTGCTGGGAATGAATAAAACGATTACAAATGAGACTAAAAACTTAATTGCACTTCATCGCAATCAATTAAATGTACAAGGAATTAATCAAAAGTTCTTAAGACCTATAAAATATAAAGCAAGAGTAGTATTTGAATGGAATAATTTTGATGCTGAATTTGATTTAAATATTATTAATCAACAAAAGCGTTTTTTTACTTGGTCTCATACAATTGCTGAAAATTCACAGCGCATCTTACAAGAAAAGGAATTAGGTTATGGTCTTGAGGAATTTTATCTCACTTCATCCGATTTAGGAGAATGGACTTTTAACATGAAATATTACGGAAACAGATCAAAATTAGATCAACCTACATATGTAAAAATCACTATTTATAAAAATTTTGGTTCTGCTAACGAAACTAAAGACATTAAAGTAGTTAGATTACACAAAAAAGATATTGAACAAAACGTTGTAAAATTGAATGTAAATTAGGTTTGCATTTCTCTTTTTATGCAACAATTTTTTTTTTAGAAATCCGATAAAAAATAATTGAAGTGATAAGTCCAATTAATGTAAAGCCAGCTAATGCCAAAAACACATGTTGATGTCCTAATTCTCCAGGAGAATTATCTAATAAAACACCAATCAGAGGACCAGAAAAAATATCTGGCGTGTAACCAACAATCGAAATAAATCCAACTGCTGTTCCTGTTAGTGCTAACGGAATTTTTCCTTCTTCCATAGCTGCAAAATATAGTACTCTTACTGAATACACACCTAAAGCCATCAAACCAATAGAAAGCGCAAAAAGCAATGTGGTCTGTTCGCTTATTATACCTGTAGCAAAAATTAAACTTGTAATAAATGTTAAAAAGAAGCCGATGATAATCCATAATGATGCTCGTGTCCTATCTGCTAATAAACCAATAACAACACCAATAATTGGTCGCATGTAAAGTAAAGAAGTTCCAACTTTTGCAGATTCAATATCATCATAAAGCATAACGTCTTTAGCATACAAGCTAAAAACATCAGTCATTTTATAACCAACATAAGCACACAAAATAATAATCATAAGTAACCAAACAGAAGGAATCTTCATTACTTTTTTGAAGTTAGCTTTTGTCAAGGCTTCTGAGTTTTTCTGATTAGAAACGCTATTTGTTTGTAAAGGGTTAAGAAAATAGAAAACTAAAACACCAACGATGCAAATTACTATTGATGAAAACAGAATAACATATTGAAATGCTTCCTTGCGTTCCAGCAAATTAGTTTCGGATATATCAACATCTATAAATAGAGAAAAAATAAGAACACCAATAGATCCAAAACCTGCAGCGACTAATCCACGACCACCATCAAGAAACCCAAAAGCTAACCCTTGTTTTTTTGTTCCTCCCCAAATTCTTGTAGCTTTTATCATAGCAGCCCAAAACAAGAAAATAGTTGTAAATCCCCAATATCCAAAGAGCAATTTTAGATTGAAGTAAGAAGGATATGTTGAAAGATAAAAACCACCTAATGCTGTTAATATTAGAGCTACAGACATTAATATTCTTGGATGAAACTTATCTGCTAATGGTCCTCCAAATAAATAGGAGAACAGAGCAACAATTCCATATATAGAACCGCAAGTTCCCAATTGTAGATTGTTGATGTCAAAAACTTCTAAATAGGTTGGTCTGAATATACGTGCTAAAACAAAGGGTAAAATAAAAACAGCCTCACCAGCAAGAATTAGTAGAATAATAACGTAAAAAGGTTGTTTAGTTCTATCCATCTATGTTGCTAAACCTGTAAAACACCCAAATTAAACTTTTTCTCAATAGGAGCATGGTTGGCAGCTTCAATTCCCATACTAATCCAAGTTCGTGTATCAAGTGGGTCAATAATAGCATCTGTCCAAAGATTAGCTGCAGCATAATATGGAGATACTTGAGCATCATATCTAGATTTTATCTTGTTAAAAAGTGCTTCTTCTTTTTCTTTTGTAAATTTCTCTCCTTTTTTTTCTAAAGATGCTTTTTCAATTTGAAGTAATACTTTAGCAGCAGAATTCCCACTCATTACAGCAAGTTCTGCACTTGGCCATGACACAATAAGTCTAGGATCGTAAGCTTTTCCACACATGGCATAATTTCCTGCGCCATAACTATTACCTATAATAATCGTGAATTTTGGCACGACAGAATTACTTACAGCATTTACCATTTTTGCACCATCTTTTATAATACCTCCTTGTTCGCTTTTACTACCAACCATAAACCCTGTAACATCTTGTAAAAACACCAACGGAATTTTCTTCTGATTGCAATTAGCAATAAAACGAGTTGCCTTATCTGCACTATCACTATAAATTACACCTCCAAACTGCATTTCACCTTTTTTTGTTTTTACAACTTTACGTTGATTTGCTACAATACCAACAGCCCAACCATCAATTCTTGCATAAGCTGTGATTAAGGTTTTGCCATAACCAGCTTTGTATTCATCAAATTCAGAATTATCAACCAATCTTTTTATGATATCTTTCATATCGTATTGATCAGTTCTAGATTTTGGAAGAATGCCATAAATTTCTTCAGAGTTTTCTTTAGGCTTTATTGTTTTAATTCTGTTAAAACCAGCTTTATCATAATCCCCAATTTTATCTACAATCCTTTTTATTGTGTTAAGAGCATCCTTATCGTCTTTGGCTTTGTAATCTGTAACTCCACTAATTTCACAATGTGTAGTTGCCCCTCCAAGAGTTTCATTATCTATACTTTCTCCAATCGCAGCTTTTACTAAATAACTTCCGGCAAGAAATATACTTCCTGTTTTATCAACAATAAGTGCTTCATCACTCATAATAGGAAGGTAAGCACCACCTGCCACACAACTTCCCATAATAGCAGCAATTTGGGTTATACCTTTACTACTCATAACTGCATTGTTTCTAAAGATGCGTCCAAAGTGTTCTTTATCAGGAAAAATTTTATCTTGCATTGGTAGATACACACCTGCACTATCTACCAAATAGATGATAGGTAAACGATTTTCTATCGCAATTTCTTGAGCACGGAGATTCTTTTTTGCAGTAATAGGAAACCAAGCTCCAGCCTTTACAGTAGCATCATTGGCAACAACAATACATAGTTTTCCTTTTATATACCCTATTTTAACAACAACACCTCCTGAAGGACAGCCACCATGTTCTGTGTACATATCTTCTCCTGCAAATGCACCAATTTCTATACATTTCGAATCTTTGTCTAGCAAATAATCAATACGTTCACGAGCAGTCATTTTGCCTTTGGCATGATGTTTCTCAATACGAGTTTTTCCACCACCAAGTTTTACTTTTGATAATCGTTTTATTAATCCTGAAACTAAAAGTTTATTATGATCTTCGTTTTTATTGAAGTTGATATCCATTAATGTGTAGTTTGCTGCTAAAGTACAAAAGAACTTTTTCCCACGAAAGTGGGAATCTTTTTAATTGAATTATATAGATGTATTACATGGAAATATATTCCTTGGAAAATAAAATAATTATTTCTATCTTTGAAAAAAATAAAATAATGAATAATCCTACTTCAAAAACAATTTTAAACACACGTAATTATTTAACCGAATCAAAAATGCGTAATCATTTTACAGTTATTGACGAACCAAAAGATTTAGGAGGTGATGATAATGGCCCAACACCAGTTGAACACTTATAACAGCAATAGGAAGTTGTGTTGCAATAACTTTACGAATGTATGCAGAGCGTAAAGACTGGGATTTAGGCAAAATCACTGTAAATGTAAGTCAGCATACAGAAACCACTTCTGAAGGAATTATAAAATATCTAGCCGAAGATATTTCTTTTGAAAATGAAATAACAGAAGATCAGAGAAAAAGATTATTGAATATTGCAGGAAAGTGTCCTGTAGCTAAAATGGTTAAGAACGAAACAAAAATAGAAACAAAAATTAGCTAATTAAGTATGAAAAAAATCATAGCCTTTGCAGGAAGCAATAGTAGAAACTCCATAAATAAACAATTAGCAGTTTATGTGACAAATAAAATTAAAAACGTCGAAATCAATATTCTTGATTTAAATGATTATGAATTACCTCTTTTTGGTATAGACCACGAAGAAGAACACGGTATTCCTGATATTGCAAAACAATTTTTAGCAATAATAAAATCGACAGATGGTATTGTGTTATCTCTTGCCGAGCATAATGGAGCTTATTCAACAGTATTTAAAAATCTTTTTGATTGGATGTCGAGAATTGACGGTAAATTATGGAATGATAAGCCAATGCTACTTATGGCAACATCGCCAGGAAGAAGAGGAGGTTCTTCTGTTTTAGAAATTGCTAAAGGACGGTTTCCGTTTATGGGAGGAAACATTATTGCAGATTTTTCTTTACCTTCATTTGCACAAAACTTTTCAACAGATGGTATTGTTGATGCTAAATTAAAACACAAATTGGCAGAAGCTATTACTAAATTTGAGGTTGCTATTAAATAATTTTAAAAGATCTATTATGAATTCAGAAAGAGAAATAATTAAAGAATACACAAACGGAGAAATAATTGTTATATGGAAACCCAAAACTTGTATTCATGCTGCAGAATGTGTGCATAGACTTCCAAAAGTTTATAATCCAGACGGAAAACCTTGGATAAAAGTTGAAAACGCTTCTACGGAAGAGTTAAAAGATCAAATTGAGGCTTGCCCTTCTGGAGCATTATCATATAGAATGAATAATAATAAAAAAATGAAAGAAATGGAAAATATTAAAGTAGAAGTTTTAGAAAATGGACCATTAATTGTGCATGGAACTTTAGAAATTGTAAATGCAAATGGCGAAAAGGAGTTAAAGGAAAACAGAGCAGCATTTTGCAGGTGTGGTGTTTCTCAAAACAAACCATATTGTGATGGCGCTCATAAAAAAGCTGAGTTTAAAGGATAAATAATGGGAGATATTTCAAAAGATATTAATTCAAAATTTCTTAATAATAAAGTGAAGGCATTATTAAACATAATCTACACTGCAAATTGGATTAATAGTCAGCAGAATATTTTTTTTAAGCCTTATGGAATTTCTCCACAGCAATTCAATATTCTTCGTATTTTAAAAGGAGCAACAAAGCCTTTAAAAGTGCAAACCATTAAAGAACGAATGATTGAAAGATCTCCTAATGCTACACGTTTAATGGATAAGCTTTGCAATAAAGAGTTAATAGAACGTATTGCATGTTCTGAAGACAGACGTGTAGTACATATTGGAGTAACTAAAAAAGGGTTAAAGATTTTAGAAGATATCTCCAAGAATATGAAGGATGATTATATTGATAATTTAACAAATGAAGAAGCTATTAAATTAAGTGATTTGCTTGATAAAATTAGATGACAACTTGTCGTCATTCTCACGAAAGTGTGAATCTCATAAGGATTATTAGAAGATAAATAAGAATTTCAATTCTTAAAATAATGAAGTATAATTAAAAAGATACTCGCTTTTACGAGCATGAAAATGAAACTAAATACAATAAAAACAGTTGGACGAAGCGATTTCGTTAATATGGGATCGATAGAATTACGACAACCCATTCCAACACAACAAATAGAAATGGTAGATCCATTTATATTATTACATCATTATGGACCATATGCAATTAGCGAAGAAAGCAATCCGTTTGATTTAGGACCACATCCACATCGTGGATTTGAACCAGTAACCTTTTTAATACAAGGAGAACAATTACATCGTGATTCTTTAGGAAACGAAAGTGTTGTAAAAGCAGGAGATGTGCAATGGACAACTGCAGGAAGAGGAATTATTCATGCAGAAGGGCCTACAAAAGAGTTTATTAGAAAAGGAGGTACGCTTGAAGGTATTCAGTTATGGTTAAATCTTCCAGCAGAAAAGAAAATGATTACTGCTAATTATCAGCATGTAAAAAATGAAAAATTTAATATTGTTTCTTCTCAAGATAAGAAAGTAAAGATTCAAGTCATTGCTGGAAATTTAGAAGGTAAATCTGGAAAAATCTCTACTCAAACTTCTGTAAATGCATTTATGATTGCTATTGAAGAAGATGGATTTTACGAATTGAAGATCTCAGAAAATCATCAATCTTTATTATATCTATTGCATGGAAGTGTAATAGTAAATGATAAGGAAGATTTAATCGAAGATGAAAATCAACTTATAGAATTTCATCAAGATGGAGAAGGTTTTTCTGTAAAAGGAAACTCAAAAAGCAAACTATTGTTTTTGTCTGGATCACCATTTAAAGAAAAAGTAACAAGCTATGGTCCCTATGTTATGAACACACAAACCGAAATTATGGAAGCAATGCGTGATTATCAACAAGGTAAAATGGGATTTCTTCCAGCGAGTTAATTTTTAATTCCCACGAAAGTTGGAATCTCAATATAACGCTTCTTAACCTTTCTCGCATTGGATTTAAAAATTAGCATTATTTAAGTGCACAATAAGCTAATTTTTTATAGTAGCTTCCATAAAGGTTTTCAAAATTAATTTGCGATATTTGCTTTTCGACTAATAATTAAAACATAATTAATTATGGCAATGAATAAAAACACAGTATTAGCGTGGGCAACTTTTATAATGATTATTGTAGGATTAGGATTAATCGCTCTTGGAGCATTTAGATACGACGAAATAGCAGGTTGGGGATTTGCAGCAGTTGGTGTTGGGTTTTTTGCAATAGCTTGGGTGTTTAATGCATTAAAAGGAAGAGTGTAACGATTTACGATTTTTGATTTCAGAATTTAGGCGATAACTTAACATCCATTTGCCTATTATCCCAATAACTAATAACTTAAAAAAAATGAGCGACGATAAAAAAGTAATCTTTTCCATGGCTGGAGTTACAAAAACCTATAAAAGTGCTAACACTCCAGTTTTAAAGAAAATTTATTTAAGCTTTTTTTATGGAGCTAAAATCGGAATTTTAGGACTTAATGGTTCAGGTAAATCGACGTTATTGAGGATTATTGCTGGTGTTGAAAAAAATTATCAAGGTGATGTTACTTTTTTGCAAGACTATTCGGTTGGTTATCTAGAGCAAGAACCACAACTTGATGAAAGCAAAACAGTTATTGAAATCGTAAAAGAAGGTGTTGCTGAAATTGTTGCAATTCTTGATGAATACAACAAGATAAACGATATGTTTGGGTTAGAAGAAGTCTATTCTAATCCAGATAAGATGGAAAAATTGATGGCACAGCAAGCTGATCTTCAAGATAAAATTGATGCTTCTAACGCTTGGGAACTCGATACTAAATTAGAAATTGCTATGGACGCTTTGCGTACTCCAGATGCTGATAAAAAGATAAGTGTGCTGTCTGGAGGAGAACGTCGTCGTGTGGCTTTATGTCGTTTGCTTTTACAAGAACCAGATGTGTTATTGTTAGATGAGCCAACAAACCATTTAGATGCAGAATCTGTACATTGGCTCGAACATCATTTGGCACAATATAAAGGGACAGTAATTGCTGTTACACACGATAGATATTTTTTAGATAATGTTGCTGGTTGGATTTTAGAACTCGATAGAGGTGAAGGCATTCCTTGGAAAGGAAACTATTCGTCTTGGTTAGATCAAAAATCAAAGCGTTTGGCTCAAGAAAGCAAAACAGCTTCAAAACGTCAGAAAACTTTAGAACGTGAATTAGAATGGGTACGTCAAGGAGCTAAAGGTCGTCAAACAAAACAAAAAGCACGTCTAAAGAATTATGATAAACTCATGAGTCAGGATCAAAAGCAATTGGATGAAAAGTTGGAAATTTATATTCCTAATGGTCCACGACTAGGTACTAATGTTATAGAAGCTGTTGGAGTTAGCAAAGGATATGACGATAGGTTACTTTACGAGGACTTAAATTTTAAGTTACCTCAAGCAGGAATTGTTGGTATTATTGGACCAAATGGAGCCGGAAAGACTACAATTTTTAAAATGATAATGGGAAAGGAAACACCAGACAAAGGCGAATTTAAAGTAGGTGAAACTGCCAAAATCGCTTATGTTGATCAAGCACACTCTAATATAGATCAAGAAAAAACAATTTGGCAAAACTTTAGTGATGAGCAAGACCTTATTATGATGGGAGGACGTCAGGTAAATTCTCGTGCCTATTTGAGCCGTTTTAATTTTAGCGGAAGCGAGCAAAACAAAAAAGTAAAACAACTTTCTGGTGGAGAGCGCAACCGTTTAAATTTAGCGATAACATTAAAAGAGGAAGGTAATGTATTACTTCTAGACGAGCCTACTAACGATCTTGATGTTAATACATTGCGAGCTTTAGAAGAAGGTTTAGAAAACTTTGCTGGTTGCGCTGTAGTTATTAGCCACGACAGATGGTTTTTAGATAGAATATGTACTCATATTCTTGCTTTTGAAGGTGACTCTCAAGTGTATTTCTTTGCAGGAGGTTTTTCTGATTATGAGGAAAATAAAAAGAAACGACTAGGAGGAGATTTAATCCCTAAACGTATAAAGTATAAGAAGTTAGTTAGATAGAATTTTGTCTAAATACTATCGTATAAATGTCCATCTGTAAAATTTTTGTAAACTTTGTTATCTTCTTCAGATTGTAAATGCGTAATCTTACTTAAGTATCCATTTTTAGCTTTGAACTTAAAAAATTTTCTAACACCAAAAAGCATTAATACAAGAAAGATAACTCCTGCTATCGCCAAAATGGTAACAAGGTTAACTTGTTCAATTAATAAATGAGTGCGAATTGTTGAAGGTAATATAGTATATAACATAATATGCTAGATTTGGGTTTGTAGCCTGAACAATATACAATTTATTTTCAATAAAATCAACTAAATACAGTATTATTTGTTTGTAAATCAGTTTAATAGCAAAATTTTTACAAATTAGTTCATTTTTAATATTATATAACGTCTCTATAGAGAATCATTTTCAACAAGAATTTCAACAAACCTTAAGATTCTATAAATATAAAAGCATTATATATTCTTGTATTAGAGTATAGAATTAGGCATCAAAATTATTTTGTCTTCCAATATTATTATAAAATAAAATAATACATTTTACATTTGCTGTAATGAAGTCTGTTGATAAACAATTGTGTTGGTTGTTTGAATGTAGTTCATTTTATGAAATTTTGCCTTATCTTTGCTCTCCAAATAGGTTTGGATATTAATGAGTCAAAAAGTGTTACTTAACGCAAAAGAGGTAAACATCATTCTTCATCGATTGACTTGCCAACTTATTGAAAATCATAACGACTTTACAAATACTGTATTAATTGGCATACAACCACGTGGCAAATATCTTGCTAATAGAATCGCCCAAATGCTTAAAACCGAATATAAGATTAAAAACATTCAGCTTGGGCATCTGGATATTACATTTTTTAGGGACGATTTTAGACGTGGAGAAAAACCATTGGAAGCAAGCACTACAGATATAAATTTTATTATAGAACATAAAAAGGTTGTATTTATAGACGATGTTTTATACACAGGAAGAAGCATAAGAGCAGCATTAACTGCAATTCAATCCTTTGGAAGACCAAACGAAATTGAACTCCTAACACTTATTGATAGGCGTTTTAGCAGACATTTACCAATACAGCCAGATTATAGAGGAAGACAAGTAGATGCAATAAATAACGAAAAAGTAAAAGTAAATTGGAAAGAAAATGAAGGCGAAGATTCAGTTTATTTAATTAATAATTAAGTAATGAATAATTAAAAATGACTTTAGAAGAACTTGAAAAACTTAATTTTGAAAACCCTGACGTACAAGATAGTGTAATTATTAGTTTTGGAAAGTTTAATGGGTTAGATGAAATTCATAAAGTTGATATGAAATTATTAGAGGATATCCATGAAGATATTGGTTATTACGATGGTCATGAAGTGAATATGGATGATACTGATGGAAGATTTTTTGCCTATGGAAATAACGCTGAAAAGTTATTTAAAAACAATACATCTAATTTTAAATGAATTTGAGTTTTTGAATGAAGCAGAAGTGTATTTGTGTTTTAATAAAGATGATGAATCGATTATTGAACTTGAGTTTATAATGAATCAAGAATAAATTTAAACTGGCAACTGAAGAATGAAGACTGCCACTGAATACTAGAAAACATGAGCGAGTTAAGTGTAAACCACTTATTAGGAATTAAATATCTTAACCAACAAGATATTCAGCTTATTTTTGAAACTGCCGATCATTTTAAAGAAGTGATAAACAGACCTATTAAAAAAGTGCCTTCGCTTCGTGATATTACCATAGCAAATTTGTTTTTCGAAAATTCTACAAGAACAAAACTCTCTTTCGAGCTGGCTGAAAAACGTTTATCAGCCGATGTTATTAATTTTTCAGCTTCACAATCTTCCGTAAAAAAAGGTGAGACTTTAATTGATACAGTTAATAATATTTTATCTATGAAAGTAGATATGGTTGTGATGAGGCATCCAAGTCCAGGAGCAGGAGTGTTTTTGTCTAAACATATTGATGCCAGCATTATAAACGCAGGAGATGGAGCTCATGAGCATCCAACTCAAGCCTTATTAGATTCGTATTCAATAAGAGAACGGTTAGGAGAAGTTAAAGGTAAAAATGTCGTGATTGTTGGCGATATATTGCACAGTCGTGTAGCTTTATCAAATATTTTTGCTTTACAACTTCAAGGAGCTAATGTTATGGTTTGTGGTCCAAAAACGCTTATTCCAAAATATATTGATAAACTTGGAGTAAAAGTTGAAACCAATTTGAGACAAGCTCTAAATTGGTGTGATGTAGCTAATGTTCTTCGTGTTCAAAATGAGCGGATGGAAATTAATTATTTTCCATCAACCAGAGAATATACACAACAATTTGGTATAAATTCTGCGCTATTAGATTCATTAGATAAAGAAATTACTATCATGCATCCAGGACCAATAAATCGTGGTGTAGAAATTACAAGTGATGTTGCAGATTCTGAACAAGCTATTATTCTTAATCAGGTTGAAAATGGTGTAGCTATTAGAATGGCTGTAATTTATTTATTAGCTTCTAAAATTAAAAATTAGTTTATGATTTTTGATAGAGACGGAAATATTTCTATTATTACTCAAGAAAGAGCTTCAATAACCGAACTTGCAAAAAAATTGCAAGTGATTTATAGTAGGTTTAAAAACGATAATATAATTGTCAATCTTACAAGTTTACGACCTTTGATTTCACAAGATGTTGTTGAGTTTTTAAAAATATCTAATCAACATAGAAATGCTAAACACTCTTTTATAATTGTTACAGATAAAGTAGATGTTGATGATATGCCAGACGAATTAGTTGTTGTTCCAACCTTGCAAGAAGCTTACGATGTTATTGAAATGGAAGACATGGAACGCGATTTAGGATTTTAAAAAGAATGATTGTTTGTTGTATAGTTGTTAAGGTGTTTATAATTATAAATCCTAATACAACTTTACAACTTAACGACATACAACTTACAAAATGAAATTAACTATTTTAGGATGTTATAGTGCGACACCAAAAGTAAATACCAATCCTACAGCACAAGTATTAGATATAAAAAATCATCTTTTTTTAATAGATTGTGCTGAAGGGACACAAGTACAGCTACGAAAAAATAAAATTAAATTCTCTCGTATTAAGCGTGTTTTTATTTCTCACTTACATGGTGATCATTATTTTGGTTTAGCAGGCTTAATATCAACTTTTAGGCTGTTAACTCGAGAAGCCGATTTACACATCTATTCACCAAAGGGATTAAAGGAAGTCATAACACTTCAAATGAAACTATCTAATTCTTGGACTAATTACAAACTAATTTTTCATGAACTTAATTCGAAAAAATCTGAATTGATTTTTGAAGATGATAAAGTTGAAATTTATACAATTCCGTTAGATCATCGTATCTATACAAACGGGTTTTTGTTTAAGGAAAAAGAAGGCGAACGAAAACTAAATATTGGTAAAGTTGAAGACGCTAAAATTGATGTAGCTTATTACAGAAAACTTAAGCAAGGTTTTGATGTAGAAAACAAAGAAGGAAAACCAATTAAAAATGAAACTGTTACTAAAGCTGGACCAAAACCAAAAAGCTATGCGTTTTGTAGCGACACAGCTTATAATGAATCTCTTATCCAAATAATTAAAGAGGTTGATTTGCTTTATCATGAATCTACGTTTTTAGATAAACATGAAAAATTGGCAAAGTCAACAAAACACAGTACAGCAAAACAAGCAGCAAGTATTGCCAGACAATCAAATGTCGGAAGATTATTGCTTGGACATTTTTCTACACGATACGATGATTTAACTTGTTTTATTACCGAAGCTAAAGAAACTTTCGATAGTGTTGAATTAGCCAAAGATGGTAAAACGTTTGAGGTTTAGTATTTTCTTGTAACTTGCATTTGTATTATGGAAAAAGATTTAAGAAATTATAGAAAATCATTCGAGAAGAACGAGTTATTACTCAAAGATGCACCTGAAAATCCTATGGAATTATTTCAGAAATGGTTTTTTGAAATAGACCAACATTTTCCCGAAGATGAAACCAATGCCATGACGCTTACAACAATAGGTTTAGATGGTTGTCCAAAGAGTAGAGTAGTGCTGCTTAAAAAATATACTTACGAAGGTTTTATTTTTTATACTAATTACAATAGTGAAAAGGGGAAGGCTATAGCAAACAATCCTAATGTTTGCTTGTCATTTTTTTGGCAAGGTGCCGAACGCCAAATTATTATAAAAGGTACTGCTGAAAAAATAGCTGAAAATTTAAGTGATGGATATTTTGAATCAAGACCTAGAGGAAGTCAGCTAGGAGCTATTATCTCTAATCAAAGTGAAGTAATTGAAAGCAGAGCAATTTTAGATAATAAACTAAAGGCATTAGAAAAGGAGTTTGATGGCAAAGAGATACCAAGACCAAAATTTTGGGGAGGATATATTGTAAAACTAACAGAAATTGAATTTTGGCAAGGACGTGCCAATCGACTTCATGACAGGATTAGATATCGTTTAAAACCCGATTATAATTGGGAAATTAAAAGACTAGCGCCATAATACTAATTCCACTCTACATTTTATCGATAAAATGTCTTAAAATTCAGATTAAAATGCATTTCATCGATTAAAGACATTTAATATTCGACGAAACACACGTATTTTATCGATTTTAACATTTCTTTAACAGCCTGTTTCACGTAGGTAGCTAAATTTACTACACCAAATCTAAAATACCCTACGATGAAATTACCTACTATATTGCCTGCAATGGCATTAATCGCATTGTTATCTTTTTCATGTTCAACAGATTCTATAGAAGAAGGTAAAATTGAATCAATTACATCTTCATTTGTTCCACAAACAAAAGTGATAGAAATTGAAATTTTAGAAATTATTAATGACCATAGATTATCTTTAGGTTTAAGTACTTTAAATAACATGGGTACAATTAAAGCTCAGGCTTACGGACATACAGATTATATGATTGATAGAAGTGAAGTGTCCCATGATAATTTTCTTCAAAGAAAAGCAAATTTAATAAATAGTGAAGGAGCATCTAGAGTAGGAGAAAATGTTGCATATGCGTACAGCTCTTCAGAATCCGTTGTTAATGCTTGGTTGAATAGTGAAGGACATAGAAATGTTATAGAGGGCGATTATACAGATTTTGATGTTTCTGCAGAAAAGGATGAGAATGGTAAATGGTATTTCACAAATATTTTTATTAAAAAGTAAGAAGAATTTAATTTTATCGTATATATAAATAAAAAGCCGCTATATAGCGGCTTTTTATTTGTTCAAAATATTAATTGCTTTAAAGTTATCATTCTTACTAAACGTTTTGAATATAATAACTTTAGATAAGTGCTTATATCATCATCTTTATAGCCCTATAGTAATAAAGAAAGCATGTTTGGTTAGAACTGGTTGACACTGCTTAAAATTAAAAGAGCCACTTTATTAAAGTGGCTCTTTTAATTATTATAATTCTTTTGACTTAATGTTTCTTATCACAATTAACAATTTTAAAATATGATCTTCTATTTTTTTGATGCTTAGTTTCAGAACATTTTACACCATTAGAACATTTGTTTAATAATTGAGTTTCACCAAAACCAATAGCGCTTTCAATTCGGTTTGAATTAATACCACGAGACAGTAAATAATCTCTTGTAGATTTAGCTCTTCTGTCTGAAAGTTTAATATTATATCTATCACTTCCTCTACTATCAGTATGAGATTCTATTTTTATAATCATTGTAGGATGTTCTCTCATAACATCAACAATATTTTCTAATTCATATTTAGAATCTGTTCTTATATTCCATTTATCAAAATCGAAAAATATTGGATTAATAACAATTTCGCAAGGAACTTTTATTAAGTATTCTAAAAATAAATCCACATTATGTACATAGTCATTTACAGCTGTTGTGCTAAAAGACTTAACATCATCTTTAAAATCTGCTTTATTTCCTCTTAAACTATAATTCTTTTCACAGTCTATTTCAAAATTGTATTCACCTGTTGGAGATGTTATTGCTGAAGCAATTATTTTTCCAGTTTCATTAATTAATTCTACTGTTACATCAGCCAATGATTCATTAGTATCTATATCTCTTGCAATACCTTTTATAGTTTGTTTACATTCATAAGCTGCAAAACTATAGATATCATCATTTCCCTTTCCGCCAGAGCGATTAGAGGAGAAGTATCCTGTTTGAGTATCAGAATCAATATATAAAGCAAAATCATCGAATCCACTATTAAATGGAGCTCCTAAATTTTCAGGATTAGAATTTTTATCTTTTAGAATATTGGATTTAAAAATATCAACCAGACCAAGGTTTAAATAACCATCTGATGAAAAATACATAGAACTATCTTTCGCAATAAATGGATATCCTTCTCGTCCTTCAGTATTTATTTTTAAACCTAAATTTTTAGGTTCTCCGTATGAACCATCCGCATTTATCGTAACTTTATAAATATCGGTCTGTCCAAATCCTCCATCTTTATCAGAAGTAAAAAATAATGTTTTATTATCTGGACTTAACGCTGGATGATAGACAGAGTAATTATCGTCATTAAAAGGAAGTTCTTCAATATCTTTCCATGTATTATTATTAAAAGACGCTTTATATATTTTTAAATGGGTTGTCCCACTATTATCGTAATCTAGCCTGTTTCTTTTGTTTATATTGTCTCGTGAAAAATAGATTGTCTTGCCATCGTTAGTAATTGCAACAGTTGCTTCATGAAAATCTGTGTTTATATTATTAGCGTTAATAAGATTTACATTGCTAAATGTTTTTTTACCATTGCTATGGCTTACATCAGCCTGATAAATATCTAAAAAGGGCTCTTCATTCCAAGAGTACTTTTTCTTTCCATTTATATCTGTATTATTTCTTGCTGAGGCAAAAAATAGTTTTCCATTGTGTTCAAAACCACCAAAATCAGAATACTTTGTATTTATGTCTTCAAGATTGCTGACTACTACGTATACTTTTTCCATAGAAGACAATTCTTCATATATGCTAATATCTCCGATAATGCTAGTGCGACTATCTGTATTTTGAACTTCTTTGAATTTAGCTAACCAAGTTTCAGCTTCTTCATAATTTCCTAAACTACGTTGCGTTTGAA